>JAQBWG010000086.1 GCA_027625225.1 Chloroflexota bacterium
TCGGCACGGCGCAAGGACAAGCTGGAGGAGGCTGCGAAGGAGATGCGGGCGCTGGGCGGCGAGGCACTGGTTGTGCAGGCTGATGTGACGAACGAGAAGCAGGTGGCCGACCTGTTCAAGCAGGCGATGGCGAAGTTCGGGCGGGTGGACATTCTGGTGAACAATTCGGGTGCGTTCGACGGCGGGCCTATCGAGGATTTGTCGCTGGCGACGTGGCAGAAGGTGGTGGATGTGAACCTGACGGGGGTGTTTTTGTGCACCCGCGAGGCGTTCAAAATCATGAAGAAGCAGAAGGGCGGACGCATCATCAACATCGGGAGCATTTCGGCGCAAATGCCGCGGATGAATTCGGCACCCTACACGGCGACCAAACACGGTCTGGTGGGGTTGACGAAGTCGTCGGCTCTCGAAGGCCGGGCGCACGGCATCTCGGTGGGCACTCTGCATCCGGGGAATGTGATGACGGAGCTACGGGCGTCTTCCGCCGACCTGAAGGACGCGGAGCCGATGATGGAGCCGGACGATATCGCGGTCGCGGCGCTGGCGATGGCATCGTTGCCGCCGTACGCAAATATGCTGGAGACGATCGTGCTTCCGGTGGAGCAGCAGTACCTGGGACGAGGCTAGCTTGGGCGAATACGACACGCTGAGCAGAATCCGGACGTATTACGAGGTAGGGGACGGCGGCGAGACGCTGATGGTAGACTTTCCGGCCTCCCCCGCCGAGCCGCGAAAGAAGTAAAATCGTTTGAACCGGTCGGCAACTTCGTCAACGCAACTACGACGCAAAGGGGTATAGAAGATGGCTTTTGAAGGCAAGTTTCTGTTCGTTGTACGGATGGATGTGAGTCCGGAGAAGGAAGGCGTGTTTAACGAGGTGTACGACACGGAGCACGTTGAGGACATCCTGAAGGTGCCTGGGGTGCTGAGCGCGGCACGCTACCGCACGGAGGAGTTCGAGGTGATGCTGGGGGGCGAGAAGAAACGCATCTCGCCAGCAGGAGAGCCGTCGTATCTGACGGTGTACGAGCTGGAGTCTGCTGATGTGCTAACGGGCGAGGGCTGGGCGGAGGCGGTCGAGGGCGGCCGGTGGCCGTCGGAGGTGCGCCCGCACACGTACAACCGACGGCATCGCCTGTACCGACGGTTGCAGAGCTAACGGCGGAGCGCTAATAGGAGCGCTTGGCGCGGGTGAAGGCGGCGGCGACCTTGTCGGCCTCGGGGTTGTTGTGGCCGGGGTAGGGCACGCGGATGTCTTTCTTCCCGAAGATGATGAACATGACGGATGTGTGGGGCTTCACGCGGATGAGACTTGTGGTCGTCAGGTAGAGTCCGACGCCCAACACGAGGGCGCTGATGAGGAAGGTTACGGCGTCTATAGCCGAGTGAAATATATCGTAGACCTCAAGGAAGTACCCGAGTGCACCAACGGCCACGCCTGCGAGTGTGTAGCGAATTCCCGGGAAGAGGCGGCTTTCCTGCCCGCCTCTTAGCTTCTGGACGGTGGCAATATCCCGTATGTACGATTCGCGGCGGGGAACGATTGTGCCTTCGATACCGGGCTTGAATTCGGCAAATACCCGTTTGCTGGTGATAACGACTTCGTCGTTCTCGTAGATGACTTTCTCTTTCGGTTCCAGCTCTATGTATTTGCTGAGGCCGGGTTCTTTTTCAGTATTTTCGGTAGTCATAACATCCTGGATTTGTAGTTTGGTGCGTCTATTATACGTTTATACGTTCAAGCTAGGGAATAGATTGAAACAGTACCCGCGGGCACTATTCGACATGGCAGGCCGCGGACTATAATCGGGACGTGTTTGCTCTCCAAATCTTGACCCCCACACGAATGCCCCTGTATGTCTAAGTCTCTGACCATCGCCATAGACGGCCCCGCCGCGTCGGGAAAAAGCGTGGTGGGCAGCCAGACGGCCAAACGTCTGGGCGTCCGATTTTTGGATACGGGGATGATGTATCGCGCGTTTACCTGGAGCGCACTGCAGGCCGGAATTGACCGCAGCGACGAGAAGGCGCTGGCAGCGCTGGCGAAGTCTATGCGCATGCAATCGGAAACCCGCGACGGCAAAGATGTGCTGCTGGTGAACGGTGAGGATGCGACTCCGCACGTGAAGTCGCGCGAGGTGGAACGGGCGGTGTCGTACGTGTCGGCGGTGTCGGCGGTACGACGGGCGCTGGTGGCGCTGCAGCGGCAAATCGCGGCGGACGATTCCATCGTAATGGTGGGACGGGATATCGGGACGGTGGTGTTGAAGGACGCGACGCTGAAGGTGTTTTTGCGGGCGACGGTGGAGGAACGGGCAAGGCGCCGCTACCTGGAGTTGAAGCGGCAGGGCAAGCAAGTGGATTATGAGGATGTGGAGGCAGAATTAGCCCGCCGTGATAAAATTGACAGCGAACGCGCGGACTCGCCTTTACAGGCAGCGGAGGACGCCGTCATGGTGGATACCGACCATTTGAGCATTGGCGAGGTGGTGGAGGAAATCGTCGAGCTGCTGGGAGACCACTGATGCCATATATGCAGACGATATGCGTCTTTTTGCAGAAAATGACACTGCGGACGCTGGCAGACTGGAAGGTAACAGGCCGAGAGAGTATGCCGCCGATGGGCCCGCTCATCATTGTGTCCAATCACCTGAGTAACTTTGACCCTTCCCTACTCGCCTGTTCTTTGCCCCGAACCATTCATTTTTTAGCTAAAGACTCTATCTTCGAGCACCCGGTGTCGAACTGGTTTTTGCGCGCGTACGGCGCGTATCCGCTAAACCGCGAGGGAGTGGATGCACGGGCCTACCGCTGGGCAAAGAATCAGCTTGCGCGCGACAAGGTTCTGTCCATGTTCCCCGAGGGCACCCGCACCCGCACCGGAGGCTTGCAAAAAGCCAAGCACGGGGTGACACGGCTGGCGATGGAGTCGCAGGCGGCCATTCTTCCGGTAGGCATCACAGGCACGGAAGGTCTGGGGACGCTGCTGCGGCATTTCAACCCGACAGGGACGATTAGGGTGAATGTGGGGATGCCGTTCACGCTGCCACACGTTGAGGGCAGACCGAGCAGGGAGATGGTTTCGTCCATGACGGACATGATTATGGTTCGCGTCGCCCAGTTGCTGCCGGAAGAGTATCGAGGCGTCTACGCCGAAAAGACTGCGGCTTCCGGGGCCAAGACGAAGATGGAAGTCACCTAGGGATATGTGCGGAATCATCGGCTATACGGGTACGCAACAGGCTGCCCCTATTTTGCTGGAAGGACTGGCGAGCCTGGAGTATCGCGGCTATGACAGCGCGGGCATCGCGGTGCTCAACGGACAGGGCCAGCCGACGGTAGAACGCTGCCCGGGCAAACTCACGGGGCTTCGTAAACAGATCGAAGGCAATATGCCGGTGGGCGTCGCGGGTATCGGACACACCCGATGGGCGACGCACGGCAGCCCAAATCAGACCAACGCTCACCCGCATACGGACTGCGCGGCGGAGATCGCGGTGGCGCACAACGGCATCGTGGAGAACTATGTGGAGTTGCGTGAGCGCTTGACCTCGGAAGGCCACACGTTCAATTCGCAAACGGACAGCGAGTGCATCCCCCACCTCATCGAAACGTTCCTGGCCCAGGAGTATCCACTGGAAGAGGCGGTTCGGATGGCGGCGGCGGAACTGCGGGGGGCGCATGCGGTGGTGGTGGCGTCGAGCAGAGAGCCGAAGAAGCTAGTGGCATTCCGCGTGGGGAACGCGGGCGGCATCGTGGTCGGCTACGGCGAGGGTGAGATGTTTCTGGCGAGCGACTTGCCGGCGCTGGTGGGACACACCCGCAAGGTGGCGTATCTGGCAGCGGGTGAATCTGTAGCTATCACCCCCGATGGTGCGAAGTACACCCTGCTGGACGGGACGGGGATAAAGAAGCAAACGATGCTTTCGCCGCACGACCAGGTGTCGGCGGTGAAGGGGCCGTACAAGCACTTCATGCTCAAGGAGATTTACGAGCAGCCGGAAGCGGTGATGAACGCCATGCGCGGGAGGGTGGAGTTCGAAACAGCCAAGATGGTTCTGGACGAGGTCCCCTACAGCGATACGGAATTACAGGATATTGACCGCATCGTGCTGGTGGGTATGGGGACGAGCCTGCACGCGGCGATGGTAGGCCGGATGTGGATGGAAAGGCTGGCGCGTATTCCCACCGAGGCTGACAACTCGTCGGAGTTCCGTTACCGCGACCCCGTCATTGACGAGCGGACGCTGGTAGTGTCGGTCAGCCAGTCAGGCGAGACGGCAGATACGCTGGCGGCGATGGAACTTGCCCAACAAAAGGGCGCACGGCAACTCACGCTGTGTAACACAGAGGGGTCGCAGGCGACGCGGGTGGCGGACGGAACGCTGCTCATCCGGTCGGGGCTGGAAATCGGGGTTGCTTCATCGAAGACGTTCACCTGCTCGATGACCGTCCTGCTCATGCTAGCGCAGTATCTGGCGGCGAGGCGCGGCCAAACGAACGGTGCGGCGAAGGCCCTAGTCGAGGAGATGGCACGCCTTCCGAAGCTGCTGGGCAAGGTATTGGATCAGAACGGGCTATACGAAAATCTGGCGCGAAAGTACGCCGAATATAAAGACTTTTTGTATCTGGGACGGGGTTTGAACTACCCGCTGGCGATGGAGGGGGCACTAAAGCTGAAGGAAATCAGCTACATCCACGCCGAAGGATATCCGGCGGGCGAGATGAAACACGGCCCGATTTCGTTGATAGACCACGAGATGCCCATCGTTGCATTGGTGCCGCAGGACGATTTGTACGAAAAGATGCTGAGCAACGTGAGCGAGGCGAAGGCGCGCGGCGGCAAGGTGTTGGCGATAGCGACCGAGGGCGACAAGGTTATCGGCGACAAGGCGGACGACGTGGTGTATCTGCCCAAGACGTCGCCGCAATTGTATCCGTTGCTGCTGGCGGTGCCCATGCAACTGCTGGCGTACCACATCGCGGTGCAGCGCGGGGCCGACGTAGACCAGCCGCGGAACCTGGCGAAGTCGGTCACGGTGGAGTAGCGCATGGAACCTGAGAAGCTGACGGCTGACGACATACGGCTACGTCTGCTGCTTACCGGATATAAAACGAGCGTCCAGCAGGCCGAGAAGGCATTAGCCTTGGCTCAGTTGATGGTGGAGCAGGCGTCGCGGCTGGGCGAGCGGGAAACGAGCGGGGCGGAGACTGCGACCGGATTCCTCAGGGAGCGCCGGTAGGCAGTGGCATCCGACGACCTGCTGTACCTGACCATCGCAGAAGCCGCACGGCGGATACGGCGCGGCGAACTCTCCCCCATCGAACTCCTTCAGGCACACCTCACACGCATCTCCGAGACGAACGAGGGCCTCAACGGGTTCATCACGGTCATGGAACGTGAAGCGATGGCGGACGCCGAAGCCATCGAAAAGGCACTACGTGCCGGACAGCGTCCTTCCGCTCTATCGGGCATTCCTATCGGCGTGAAGGACACGTACGACGTGAAGGGCGTGCCGACGACGCTGGGGTCGAAGCTGTTCTCGAACCGGATGGCGAACGAAGACTCGGTGGTTGTGGCGCGGCTGCGCAACGCCGGTGCCATTTTCATCGGCAAAAACCAGTTGCACGAGCTGGCGTTCGGGGCGACGAGCGAGAATCCGCACTTCGGCAATTCGCGCAACCCATGGGACACGGAGCGGGCCACGGGCGGTTCCAGCGGCGGCGGCGCGGCATCGGTCGCGGCAGGACTTTGCATGGCGGCTATCGGCAGCGACACGGGCGGGTCGGTAAGGACGCCGCCCGCGCTGTGCGGCGCGGTGGGCTTCAAGCCGACGTTCGGGCGCATCAGCAGGCGAGGGATGGCGCCGGCGGCGTTCAGCCTGGACACCGTCGGTCTTATCACGCGGTCGGTTGAGGACGCGGGGCTTTTACTTAGCGAGACGGCGGGGCACGACCCAGACGACCCGTCGTCGGCAACGTGGCCGAACGAGGATTTCAACCGGCTCATCGGTCAGGGCGTCGAGGGCAAGAAGGTCGGGTTTCCCAAGGAGTTCTTCTACGACGCGGTGCATCCCGACGTGGAGGAGGCCGTGCGAAAGACGATGGACGAGTTCGAACGGCTGGGGGCAATCGTCGAAGAGGTCTCGATACCCTGGCTGCAGCGCAGCCTGGACGTTTCCACGACTATCGCCATCGCGGAATTCGCGGAGGTGGCCCTGCCGTTGCTGAAGAAGCATGCGGACGATATCGGCGGCGACGTGCGCGAGGTTGTCGAGGCGGGGCTGGCGGTGCCGGCGACGGACTACATCCGGTGTCAGCAGGCGCGGACGCTGTTCAACAGGCAACTTCTCGATGTCATGAAGGGCTTCGACGTGCTGGCGTCGCCCATGGTGGGCATCGGCGCGCCGAGGTTCGACAATATGACAGCGGTGGAGACGAAGGCGGGGTTGAAGGATTCGCGGGACATCCTGTCCCACCTGAGCAGGCCGTACAACCAGTCGGGCGCACCGGCCATCTCGGTGCCGTGCGGGTTCACAGGCGAAGGCCTGCCTATCAGTCTGCAACTCGCTTCCCTGCCCTTCCACGATGCGTCGCTGCTTCAAATCGCACACGCGTACGAGCAGGCGACGGAGTGGCACAGACAACACCCGCCTATCTAGCTTGAGTTGCCAGCTCCCGCAGTATAGGGTTAATAAACACTATTTCAGGAGTTCCCGTGAGTAGCGACGACGACTCAAAAGAAGGACTACCCATGCACGAGGCGGCGCGGCGTATGCGCGTGCCGTTCAAGGGGGATGTCAGTCCGGAAGACAAGACTATCAAGGTGAACGGGCTCGACCTGCATTATCTGGACTGGGGTGAGCCGAAGAGCCCACTCATTGTGACGCTGCACGGATTCGCGCAGAGCTGCCATTCGTGGGACTTCACGTCGCTGTCGCTGTGTGACCGCTATCGCGTGGTGTCGCTCGACCAACGCGGGCATGGAGACAGCGAGTGGGCGCCGGACGAGAACTATTCGACCGAGGCGTATGTGTCGGACCTGGGCGGACTGGTGGACGGACTGAAGCTGGACAAGCCGGTCATCGTGGGGCTGTCCATGGGCGGGCGGAACGGGTTCGTGTACGCGGCGCAGCATCCGGAGAAGATTCGCGGGCTGGTCATCGTGGAAGCCGCTCCGACGTGGGGGCGCGAGGGTTCGGAGAAGGTGCGGAAGTTCGTGGAGACGGTGGACGACCTGGACTCGCCGGACGACTATGTGCCGTACCTGCTGGAAATCTATCCGATGCGGAAGCCGGAGCAGTTGCGGGGCAGCGTCCGGCGCAATCTGAAGCAGCTTCCGAACGGGAAGTGGACGTGGAAGTACGACAAGGCACTTCGCATGCCGGGGGCGCAAAAGCGGGGCACGCCGGAGGAGACGGCGCGGCTGTGGAGGTTGCTGGAGTCGCTTGAAGTGCCGACGCTGGTTATTCGCGGCTCGGGCAGCGACACGATATCTGCCGAGGGGGCGGAGGAGATGGCGGAACGCATCCCAGGCGCACGGCTGGCGGGGGTGCCGG
>JAQBWG010000087.1 GCA_027625225.1 Chloroflexota bacterium
CAAAGCTGAAATACCACACCCGGACCGAAATAAACGAAACGACTTTTCGTGCAAAGTAAGACACACTCTAGAGCATCAAAAGGCATCATTTTCCAGCTAGAGGGGCACATTCTGAAACCCCCGCGAAATTCGCAACATTTTCGGAAAATTTAGGAGACTAATCATGCCTGATTTGCCCATCTTGCCAACCACCGTCGTCGGCTCCCACGCCAAACCCGGCTGGTGGCACCAGTGCAAAGACCTCGTGAACGCCGGTGAAAGGGGCCAAACCGACCTCGACGAACTCCTCACCGACGCCGTCGACATCGCCATCCTCGACCAGGAAAGAGCGGGAATCGACATCATCACCGACGGCGAATCTCGTCGCCTCGACGGCTACGTCGACGGCTTCTACGACATCATCAAAGGCATCATTCCCAACCCGCCAAAACGCAAGGCCGGCCCCTGGGGCTACGACCAGCAGAAGCGGTACGAAGCCGTGGACAAGATTGACGTGCCGGAGTACGGGCTAGGGATTATCGCCGAGTTCGAATATTTGAAAACCCACACTTCCAAAGCCACAAAGGTCTGCGCACCGGGCCCGCTGACCTTCGGCTCCCGCATCAAACCGAACGAGCATTACGCCAGCACCGTGGCCGTGGCCGAGCGCTTCGCCAACGTCATCAACGTCGAACTCAAGGCGTTGGTGAAGGCGGGCGCGACGTTCATCCAGATCGATGAGCCGGCGCGGGGGAATGTGACGGGGCAGGAGATGGCCCGTTTGTTCAACATGGCGACGGAGGGTGTGGAGGCGAAACTGGCGTTTCACATCTGTTTTGGGAATCGTTATGGCCGGTCGCGGTTCAAGCGTGACTATGCCGACTACTTCCCCGGTGCATTGGACGCCCGTGCGGACCAGTTCGTGCTGGAGTTCGCCAGCCGGTTCATGGGGAATCTGCCGCAGTGGAAGGAGTGGTCGGACGGGCGCGAGCTGGGGGCGGGCATCATTGACGTGAAGTCGTTTTACCCGGAGACACCGGAGGACGTGGCGGGCCGGATCCATGAGGTGCTGCGGTACGCGGACGCGGAGAAGGTGTATCTGAATCCGGACTGCGGGTTCGGGTGGTCGCCGCGGTACATCGCTCTGGCGAAGCTCAAGGCGCTGGCCGAGGGCGCGAAGCTGGCGCGGCAACAGTTGTCGGGATAGCATCGATAGGGTGCCATAAATCTAAGGATGGATGTTATTATTAACGACCTAACTAGACTACGAGGGGTTGATTGTTTATGAAATCTCTATTTACACGACTATCCGGCCTTGCGTTTTTGCTTGTTGCTTTGGCCGTGGTGGCTGCAGCGTGCGGTACAGGCATTCCGGAGAGAGGGAGCGGCCTAAAGGGATCTGCTAAGGACGAGATTGTTAAGGTAGCCAACGTTACCGATTCGACCTCGCCGTATGCGTCTATCAATGTGGGAATCCTTGAATACATGATTATTCATGCATTCCACTATCATGTTGAAATAGTGGATGTGACATCGGCGAATCTGGAGCAGGCGCTTAAGGACGGAACCGTACATGTGGCGATTGATGTTCCCGGCTCGGAGAGCTGGCTCGGTGGAGCTGGAATTAATGACTACGGTGTGGTGTTTACCTCTGCCGACGGCGTTGAGTTTCATAAGGCGGTTAATCCTGGATTGGAAACACTGACTCCGGATTTGGCCGTGGCACTCCAGAAGATGGAAATACCGGAGCGCCGGTATGCCCAGATAGCGGAATGGCAGGTAGAGTTTAGTGTCACCGACCGTGAAAAGGTGGCTGTGTACTACTTCTGGGAGTTCGACTTCACCGACGGCAGTTTCAAGGCGTGGATGGAATTTGACCCCTGGGATGACATTCGAGTCAACACCCAGACGGTGACACGCCTGATACGCGGTACTGAATACAAGGGTGCCGATCTGGTCAAAGACTAGATCGACGTCCTATGACAGCATCCCCTCTTAAGGGAAAAGTTCAAACGGTTCTGGGGCCTGTGGCTCCTTCCGGGCTTGGTATCACGATGATGCACGAGCATCTTGTGCTGGACATCACGTGTTATATCCAGCAGGCGGAAGAGGCAAGCAACCGTTCTTACCGCGACAAGCCGGTCAGCATGGACTGGCTGGGCAACTTCAATGCATTGTTTTCGTACAACATGGAGAACATGCGGCTGCTCGATGAAAAGGCGGCCGTCGAGGAAGTCCTGAAGTTCAAGTACGCGGGCGGCGGCACGGTGGTGGATACCACCAGCCGGAACATCGGCCGCGACCCGCTCGCGCAGGCCCGCATTTCCCGCGCCACCGGCCTCAATGTAGTCATGGGCGGGAGCTACTATGTGGCTATCGCTCATCCGGCCGAAATTGAGCGTATGAATGAGAAAGAAATCGCCGAAGTCATCATCCGTGACGTAACTGTCGGCGTCGGGGACACCGGCGTAAAGAGCGGCATCATCGGCGAGGTGGGTTGTTCGTGGCCGCGCCATCCGAACGAACGAAAAGTGCTGCGCGCTTCAGGCATGGCCCAGAAGGAAACGGGCGCGCCCATCACCATTCACTCCACCGGACCGGAAGAGTCGCGACTGCAGACTATCGAAGATTTGGTGAAGGGTGGGGCAGACCCCAAGCATGTGGTCATGGGGCATCTGGACAGCTTTCTAACCGACAAACAAGCCTTCAAGCGGCTAGCCGAGACGGGTTGCTATTTAGAGATTGACGTGTTCGGGTGGGAGAGTTCCGCGCTCGGGGCGAGACTGCCGGGCGTTACCTGGACGACGGACGTACAGCGCATGGAGGCGTTGGAGTCGGTAATAGAAGCAGGGCATCTAGACCAGATTGTTATCGCGCAGGACGTGTGCCAGAAATGGATGTACACGCGCTACGGCGGCAAGGGCTTCGCGCATCTTTTGGAGAATATCGTGCCCAGGATGCGCAAGCGCGGCTGGACGCAGGCACAACTCGACACCATTCTGGTGAAGAACCCTGCGAAGGCACTGACGTTCAGCTAATCCAGAAAACTTTGGAATAACAAAAGGCCGTCGCGAACAATCGCGACGGCCTTTTTCTTTCGACGTTGTTAGTGTCTTACGGCTTCACGATGGAGCGAAGGACTTCGGTCTTGGTGTCCTTCCACTCCGATTTCTTGAACGCCTCGTTGATGTTGTCCAGCGAGAAGGTGTGGGAGCCGAGGTTGGCCAGCGGCGATCCGCGTTCCAGCATGCGTACTGCCGCGGGGAGCAGCCAGGGCGAGTAGTAGGACACGGGTACGATGTATTTGATGCCGTGGAGGATGCGGTTGAAGTCCACGTTCACGAAGCTGCCTTTGAAGATACAGCCAATCTCGATATAGCGACCGCCGGGCCGGAGCATCTCAAGGCCTTCCGGTATCACGGCAGGGTAGCCGACGACCTCGACCACGGCGTCGGCGCCGGTGCGGTAGCCGACGAGCTCTTTCACCCGGGCTATGCGGTCTTCAGCGTTGGGGAGGTCGTTGATATTGATGGTGTAGTCGGCGCCGACCTTCTTCGCTAGCTCAAGACGGGGCGCCTGTCCATCAATGGAGATGATGAGGCCGGCTCCACGTTCTCGCGCGGCAGCGACGGCGTAGAGACCAAGTCCGCCCGCCCCCTGCACAACCACTGCGTCGCCGGGGCGAAGTTGGGCGCGCTCAATACCCTCCATGACCGTGCCCGCTGCGCAGTTGATGGGGGTTAGGGCTTCGTCGGACAGCTTGGTTTCCACCTTGAATACGAAGGTGCCGGGCTTGATGTAGTAGTACTCGGCATATCCGCCGTGGGCGTAGGGGTACTCTTTCACGCTCTTCATGCCCTGGAAGTTGTAAAGGCAGTTCGTAAACTCGCCGCGGGTGCAATGGTAGCAGCGGTGGCAAGGGGTGAAGTAGGTGAAGATGACCCGGTCGCCCTCTTTGAGCGAGTTGCCGTGGCTGTCGGTCTTCACCTTTTTGCCCATACTGTGGACACGACCGGTCAGCTCGTGGCCCAGGATGTAGTTGTGCGCCTTGATTTCGCCGCGCCAGACGTGCAGGTCGGAGCCGCACAGCCCGCAAGCGGAGACCTTTACCAAGATGCCATCGTCTTCGACAGGCGGCGCGGGGTATTCACGAATTTCAAATTTAAAGTCGTCTACCAGAACAGCAGCTTTGCCAGTGATTGTCATATCCGATTCCTCCTCTTCTCGTAGGCGGAAATGTATCAGCACCCAATAGGGCCGTCAACCTGAATCAACGACACCTTTTCGTTTGGGGACGAGCGGGTATAATTGCGGGCGGCCCGTAGATACCCCGAGTGGAGGACTTTTGATGAAGCTGACCGGATATACCGATCCCATGAGTGTGCGTGCCGGAGACACGGTGCGGTTCATGGTGAGCAGTGAACTACCCAAATATAAGGCTGAAATCGTGCGACTGATTCACGGCGACCCGAATCCGAAGGGGCCGGGGACGAAGTTCGAGCGAATCAAGGCGTCCGTCAACAAGGAGTACAAGGGACGGGTGCAAGAAATACGTGGCGGTTCCTATGTACAGGTTCCGGCCAATCCGCTTTTGGACTTCGCGCAAGGATTTACTATCCAGATGTGGATTCGTCCGACGACGCCGAAGAAGGGCGAGCAGGGCATCGTGACATCCGGCTCTACACGGCTTGTGGTGGATAAAGACGGCCAGGTGGCGCTGAAGCTGGGCGGGAAAGTTGCCGTGCGCAGCGGTCTCGCTCTTGGAGAGCACGAATGGTATTTCGTGGCTGCGTCGTGGGACGCGAAGTCGGGCGCAGCGAAGGTGTATCTATACCCCGATCGCTGGCTGGAGCCGCATACAGGGAGCACAGTCGAGAAAAAAATCATTCCCAAGCCGTCGTTCGAGAACGGCAAGCCCTTGCTTGTCGCCGCCGCTCTGGAAAAGGGTGAGGTGACGGCGCACTACAACGGCAAGATCGAGAATCCGCGGTTGTTCAACCGGGCCTTGAGCGACTCCGAAGTCGAATCGCTGCATAGCGGGGCGTCTCTGACGGCGTTTGCGGACTCGCTGGTGGCGGCGTGGGACTTCGCGATCGGTTCGTCCACGCAACGCGCGACGGATACGTCGTCGAATATGCTGCACGGGACGGTGATGAACATGCCGTTGCGGGCGTCCACCGGCCACAACTGGACGGGCGATGAGTATAAGTTCGACCGCGCGCCGGAGCAGTACGGGGCGATTCACTTCCACGACGATGACATTGACGACGCGCGTTGGGATGCGGACTTTGAGTGGGCGGTACCGAAGGGAACGCGGAGCGGGTTCTACGCGGCATACATCACGTCGGGCAAGGAGCACGACTTTATCCCGTTCTTCGTACGACCGAAGGTGGGCGAGGCGAGCGCTCCTATCGCGTATCTTGCACCGACAAACACGTATCTGGCGTATGGCAACGAACACATACCGGGCATCACGACGGAGTGGCTGCCCAACGCCAAACTAGACTTGCACCAGGAAGAACGTAAATACGTTATCGCGAACGGGCTAAACAGCATGTACGACCACCATCGCGACGGCAGCGGTGTGGCGTACGCGACTCGTAAGGTGCCCATTCCCAACATCAGGCCCGATTATGTGAGTCCGCCGCGAGGAGGCCCGCACTGTCTGGCGGCAGATTTGTACTTGATTGACTGGATGGAGAAAAAAGGGTTCGAGTACGACGTGTTCATTGACGAGGACTTGCATCTGGACGGGCCGGAGCTTCTGGCGCCGTACAAAGTGCTGGTGACAGGGTCGCATCCGGAGTACTGGTCGGGCCCGATGCTGGACGCCGTGGAGGCGTACCTGGCGAACGGCGGACGGCTGATGTATCTGGGTGGCAACGGGTTCTACTGGGTGACATCGTTTGACAAGGAACGGCCGCACGTCATCGAGATACGACGATGGGGCGGTACGGAGTCGTGGAAGGCGGAGCCAGGCGGGTACTATCACAGCACGACGGGAGAATTGGGTGGTGTCTGGCGTAACCGAAACAGGGCTCCGCAAAAACTGACGGGTGTCGGTTTCACAGCGCAGGGGTTCGACCAGAACCAGGCGTATAAGCGTCAACCGGGGAGCTTCGACAAGCGGGCAAAGTTTATCTTCGAGGGCGTGGATAAGGACGAAAATGTCGGCGACTTCGATTCGCTGGTATTGAACTGGGGCGCGGCGGGCGACGAAATAGACCGCTACGACTCGGCCCTGGGAACGCCTCCGCATACGCTGTTGCTGGCGTCGTCGTTTGACCATACAGACGCCTACTTGCTGGTTATCGAAGACGCTGGCATCAATATGCCGGGGCTGGGTGGAAGTACGCATCCGATGGTGCATGCCGACATGACGTATATGGAGACGCCGAAGGGCGGCGGCGTGTTCTCGGTGGGTTCGATTTCTTGGATGGGGAGCCTGTCGTACAACGGCTATGACAACAACGTGTCACGAGTTACAGAGAACGTTTTGCGGCGGTTCCAGTCGCAAGAGCCACTGCCGAATAAATAGAAAACCTAGGGTGCGAGGAGAGACTGGTGACGAAAAAGCGTATCGCGATATTCGGCGTCGGGGCCATCGGTGGATGTCTGGGAGGGTATCTCACCAAAGCGGGAGTGGACGTGACGCTGATTGACCAGTGGCCGGAGAATATCGAGGCAATCAAGGCGAACGGACTACGGGTGAAGTCCATGGAAGAGGAGTTCACCGTCAAGCCGAAGACTGCGCTACATCTGACCGAAGTGTCGGGTACGCGACAGCAGTGGGACATCGTGTTTTTGTCGGTGAAGTCGCAGGACACGGTCTGGGCGACGCGGTTCATCGAGCCACATCTGGCACCGGGCGGCTATGTTGTCTCGGCGCAGAACGGCATCAACGACGACACGATTGCCGGATTGCTAGGCTGGTCGCGTGTAGTGGGCTGTGTGGTGTCGTTCGGCGCGGGGATGTACGAACCGGGACGCCCTGAATACACCAGCCCGTCGTCGAGACTGGCGCTTATTTTCGGTGAATCGAGCGGGCTTATCACGCAGCGTGTGTCCGAACTGGCGGAGATTGTGGGCAGGGCGCGGAGCGTTAAGACGACCACGAACTTATGGGGCGAACGCTGGGGTAAGCTGGGTACGAATTGTATGGCGAATGCACTGTCGGGAATCACGGGCTTGAAATCGGCTGAGATGCGTATGAATGAACGTGCGAGGCGTGCGTCCATCCGTATCGCCGCCGAGCTTGTGCAGGTGGCGACAGCGCTGGGTGTAGAGGTTGCGCCGATATCCGGTGTAGAGGCGGGGTTGTTCGTGAAGTCGCTGAGCGATGGTGGTGTACTGGAGGAGGTGGAGGGCAAGCTCATCGAGTTTGGGAAGGGTATCGGCATCGGAAGGCCATCGCTTGCACAGGACTTGCTAAAGGGGCGTCGAACCGAGGTGGACCACCTGAACGGCTATGTCGTGAAACGGGGTCAGGATGTAGGCATCGCTACACCGGTGAACGAGGCCGTGGTGAAGCTGTGCCTTCAGGTCGAGTCGGGCGAGGTCAAGCCT
>JAQBWG010000088.1 GCA_027625225.1 Chloroflexota bacterium
GAACGAAAACGCGTAAAGAAGTAAGGTTCATACGGGGCCTTCCTCAATCAGGAAGGCCCCGTATACGTTTCTTATGAAGAAAAAGCTTGGAATTATTGTAAATCCTGTCGCCGGACTTGGCGGTCGTGTCGGCCTCAAAGGCACCGACGGCTCCGAGGTCGTGCGTAAAGCCCTGGAACTCGGGGCGACGCCGGAATCACCGGCCCGCGCTGTAGAGGCGTTGCGTTCGCTGGCAGCCGGTCCTGCCGCGGACCGGTTCGAGGTGGTGACGCCGCCGGGCAATATGGGCGCGGACGAGGCGAAAGAGGCAGGCCTCATGCCGACTATAGTCGGCAAAAACCTCAACCATCAGGAAACGACCTCCGAAGACACCAAGCAGGCCGCTAGGCTGATGCTGGAGAACAATGTTGACCTTTTGTTGTTTGCAGGTGGCGACGGTACCGCGCGCGACATCTACTCGGTTGTCGGCGACAAGCTGCCTGTGGTGGGCATCCCGGCGGGTGTGAAGATGCACTCCGGGGTTTATGCGACCAGTCCCCGGTCAGGTGCGCGGCTTATCGCGGCCTACTTCACTGATGACCAACTGCCGTTGCGCGAAGTCGAGGTGATGGACATTGACGAGGAGGCGTTCCGCGAAGGGTCGGTGTCGGCGAAGCTGTACGGGTATATGAACGTGCCGTACGAGCCGAGCCTGGTGCAGGGGATGAAGTCGGGCTCGAGTCCGGGCGAGGGTGTGTCGCTGCAAGAGGTTGCGGCGGAGGTGGCCAAACGCATCGAGCCGGGCACCGTGTACATTCTCGGGCCGGGCACGACGACCCGTGCGATTGCCAAAGAGCTGGGCGTGGAGAAGACGCTGCTCGGCGTGGACATCTTTGTGGACGGCAAGGTTATCGCCAAGGACGTCACCTATTCGCAGGTGGAAGAAGCTATCGAGGGGAAGAAGGCCAAGATTGTGATTACGCCAATCGGCGGACAGGGCCACATCTTCGGCAGAGGCAATCAGCAGATAAGCCCGAAGGTCATCAAGCAGGTGGGCAAGGCGAATATCATCGTGGTGTCAACGCCGGAAAAACTGGCGACGCTTCGGGGCAGACCATTGCTAGTGGACACCGGCGACCCTGACGTGGACATCGAACTCAGCGGCTTCATGCGGGTGGTGACCGCGTTCAACACCGAGACGGTATGCAGGGTGGCGACGTAACCCTAGCTGGTTAGCTGTTCCTTTAGCCCCGCCAGGTCGGCAAACTCCCAGCCCTCTGCAATCTTGCCATTGGCGAACCGGTCGATGGCGATGACATACAGCTTGATGCGCTTTCCGGTTGCTGGCACGCCCAAAAACTCGCCTGCGTGCGTCCCGCTCACCGTAAGTCGTGTGGCTACGCGGTCACCCTCGCCGACCATGTCGTGTATCTCGATGTTGACGTCTTTGAAGGTGTTGCGGTAGGTGATGACCGCCTGGCGCATCCCGTCTATGCCCACCAGGTCGTCACCGGATGGAAGGTGATGGATATACTCGGGCGCGATGTATTTGGAAATGGCGTTCAGATTACCCTCTATGAGTGTTTCTCTGGTGTAGTCCCTCAGCATTTGTTTGTTTGTTTCCGACATCCCGTCCTCCTGTGATTCGCTAGAGCGCACATCTTATCTCATCCGATTGAAAATTCCTCGTTGACTGCCCCTACGACCACTGCTACACTCCGCGCCATATTGGAGGTGAATTCATGACTACAGCCAAAGGCGCAGTCCTCTACGAATACAACAAACCTGTGAAGGTGCAGGAAGTCGAGCTTCCCGAGCCCGGTCCCGGCCTGGTGCTAGTGAAGATGATGTCGAGCGGCGTGTGCCACTCTGACTGGCACGTGGTGAAGGGCGAATGGCCCAGTGTGCCCATGCCGACGGTGCTCGGACACGAAGGTGCAGGCGTTGTCGAAGAGGTGGGGCAGGGCGTCACCACGGTGAAGAAAGGCGACCACGTTATTCTGTCGTGGATGCCCCAGTGCCGGGTATGCGAGATGTGCGTGAAGGGATTCCCTCAGGTGTGCCTGAACCCCGTTCGGATGACAACGCAGGCCACGGTCAAAGGCTCAAACGATAAAGTACACATGCTGTCGGGCCTTGGCACAATGGCGACCTATAACTTGGTTACCGAAGCAGCGGCGGTGCCCGTGGATAAGGCCATGCCGTTTGAA
Organism: Chloroflexota bacterium; assembly: GCA_027625225.1. Taxonomy (GTDB): domain Bacteria; phylum Chloroflexota; class Dehalococcoidia; order Lucifugimonadales; family VGZR01; genus VGZR01. Next base: position 2,190 of record JAQBWG010000088.1, read on the forward strand.
CAGGCGTCGCTTATCGGTTGCGGGGTCGCGACCGGCGTGGGTGCCGCTATCAACACCGCGCAGGTGCAGCCCGGCTCCACGGTAGCCGTGTTCGGCGCAGGCGGCGTCGGCATCAGCGTCATACAGGGCGCACGCATCGCGGGTGCGAGCATGATTATCTCGGTGGATATGCTGGACAACAAGCTGCAGATGGCCAAGGAGTTCGGGGCTACACATACGGTAAACCCGAAAGCAGGCGACGCTGTCGCGAAGATTAAGGAACTAACCGGCGGCCTGGGCGTACACTATGCTTTCGAGGCTATCGGACTCGTCGAAGGGCCGTTCGTACAGGCTATCGAGGCTACACGTAACCGCGGCGTTACCACCTGGGTCGGTCATTCGCCGGAAGGCCTCATGCTGAATATCAGCGCGAGGGCGCTCATGATGGAAAAGACGATTATCGGCTCCATGTACGGCAGCTCGCGGCCCCACGTGGATTTCCCACGCCTGGTGAGCCTATATCAGACCGGCCAACTCAAGCTGGACGAATTTATCACCAAGCGTTTCTCACTTAACCAGGTGAATGAAGCTTTCGCGGCCCTCGGTAGCGGACAGGTGGCTCGAAGCGTTCTCACACTGGCCTAGTCCAGCGGAATGACTATCGACGAAGTTACCCGGCGAAGATTGTTGCAGGCGGCGACGGAAGCTGCCGATAGGGCCTATGCGCCGTATTCGGACTTTCATGTCGGCGCGGCCGTACTCACGGATGCGGGAGTTGTGTATACCGGCTGCAACGTCGAGAACGCATCGTCGCCACTCGCCATCTGTGCCGAACGGTCTGCAATTGCCGCTGCCGTCAATGACGAAGGCCCCGGTATGGGACTGCGCGCGGTGGCTGTGGCGAATGCCGAGGAAAGCCCCTGTTCGCCATGCGGGGCGTGCCGGCAGACCATGGCCGAGTTCGGCGACCCGGTAGTGTTGTTTACGGGCGAAGACGATGACCTTGTCGAGTTGCCATTATCCGAGCTGTTGCCACATAGCTTCCGGCTGGACTAATCGCCCCGGACGCGTTCCCAGAACAGCCGCATGGTTCGCTCGGTGTCAACTTTCAGGGCCACATGGCAGTTCGGCTCAGCTTTTTTCAGCCGCGGGTGGTGGTAGGGCAGAGTGAGGCCGCGGGTGAGTGAGTCGGACGTATCAACATGGATACGCATCGCTTCGGTTCGCGCGATGGTTGGGAACGCCGCAATGGCGACGTTTAGAGGGTCGTGCAGGTAGCAACCGTCGTGGCCCTGGTCGTCGCGGTAAAAGTCCATGTAGTGGACTGACGAATCCAGAACGAACTTGGAGATGCGGTCGGTGCGGCGTCCGAACTCGTACTGCGCGATGTCGCGCTGAAGCGGTACGGCGTGCGTTACGTCCAACGGCACCATGAACACGGGCACGGTGAAGTCCAGCACCTCGGCCAGCGCGTCGGGGTCGCAGTAGGCGTCGAACTCCGCGGCACCCACCGGAGGGATGTTGCCCGGGACGTGTATCGCGCCGGTCATGGCCTGGATGGCTTTGGCCTTCGCCATCTCTTTGGGGTGCCGCCGGATGGCTTCGGCGACGTTGGTAATCGGGCCGTCGGCCATGACCGTTACTTCGCCGGGATGCTCTGCCACGAGCCGGGCCATGAGGTCGGCGGCAGGCTCGTCGGTAACCAGATCCCAGTTGAGTTCGGGGTAGTAGGCGTCGCCCAGCGCTCCAAGACCGTCTTCGCCGTGCACACTCGCCGCGTCGTGGGGCTTTGCCTTCAGCGCCTTCTCCGCGCCGCGGGCCACGATGGGCGGGTTCTCCAAATCGAGCAGGGCCAGCACCCGCAATGTGTTCTTCACGCAGTGGTCAATGCCGACGTTACCAGCTACTGTGGTGATTGCCAGCACTTCCAGTTCAGGCGAGTGAATGGCCATGATGATGGCCAGCGCGTCGTCCACGCCGGGGTCCATATCCATGATGACCTTCTTGCGATTACTGCTTGTCATTGCCTTGTTCTCCATACAGTGATGTGATGTGCTTGGCCACCGGATTGATGAGGCCGTCCGCGACCCAGTACATCGTATGTGCGGCGGGTGTCCACGAGGCGAGCCAGCTTAGGGGGTTCCACGAGCGGTGGGCGTTGATGGGGATGTCCTGGGTGACGATTGCATCATACGAGTTCTCGAATCCGGTGCTCAACGGCTTGAGCGGCCAGCCGAGGAAGTCGTCCTTGTCGTAGTAATTCAGCCACTGGAAGTTGTCGTTCGGTTTGTTGATGGCCTCGATATTTTCCATGCCCGACACAAATAACGGGATGTTGCAGCCAGCCGTGAACATGTAACTCAGCGTTTTGAACCGGTGGAAGTCGGAGGGCGACCGCCCGGCCCAGATGCCCTTGCCTGCCATGGCGTCCCAGATGTAGTTCGAGATGACCTGGCATCCCAGTGAGTGGGCGAAGATGACCAGCGGCGCGTTCTCGTCGCCAAGCTCGGTCTGCAGCGCGTCCATCGCCTCACGAATTACTTCGTGCACCTGTTTGTATACGCTGTCGGTTGCGCCGGGGCTGTGCTCGTACGTTGCCGCGTCGCTGAAGCCGTACAGGAAAAAGCGCCGCGAGTTCATCCATCGCGGTTGCTGGGCAGCGACCCGTTTCCAGACTTCCTCCTGATTGTGCTGCATGATTGGCTGGTAGTACACGTTCTGCCACGCGACATCACTTGCAACCGTATCGCCAAGCCGAGCCAGCAGCTTTGCCTTCAGGTCGTGGTCGAAGTCGGGCGGTTGCTCGCCCATGCCGTGAAGCACGAGGATGCCGATGCGTTTTGCCATGCTGCCTCCTTTTGTGGGCGCGGTGGCGTATATCCTACAACTTTACGTAGTGGCCCAGATGCCGTCCGCCAACGACGTGGATGTGTGCGTGCGGTTGGGTTTGCATGGCGTTGAAGCCGAAATTGGAGAGGATACGAAACCCTTCCGGGCAATGCTCGTGTCCCATTTTCGTCGCCAGCTTACCGATGCGCCCCAGCAGGCTGGGGTTGTTCCATAGCTCGTCCTGTGTCATGTGCTTTCGTGGGATGAATAACAGCATCACTGGCGACCAGTCGAGCATGTTGTCGAACACCACAACCTCGTCGTCCTCGTAACGGATGTTCGCGGGCTCTTTTTGCGCCACGATGGCACAGAAAACGCACGGGCCGGTGGCCATTCGGGGCAGGAACGGAGTGGTCAGCTTCGAGACCTCTGAGCGTCTCTGCCGGGAGGGCTTTTGCGGCCCTGTACACGTCCGGACACGCGATAGTCCGGCGCGTCTAGATTGACCAGATGGCAGACCGATTTGTCGCGGAGCCGGGAGACGATGGGAGCTATTCCCTCTAGTTTATTCTCTTCCACCTTCGGCACGGTTAATGCCGTGGTGATGACCGTAGGCAAACGATAATCGTACCGATGCCCGAACAGCTGACGCAGTTTTTCTTCTGCCCAGGGGGTTGTTTTTTCAAGCCCCAGGTCGTCGAGGACAAGAATGTCGGCGGTCTTAACTTCCTCAAATAAGCGGTCGTAGGCGATAGTGCTGTCCGGACGGAAGGTGTGTCGGAGGTGGTCCAACAGGTCGGCAACATGGAAGTAGTAGACTTTCTTACCCTTCTGTATCTGCTCGCCAGCGATAGCCACCGCCAGATGTGTCTTGCCCGACCCGTGTCCACCAAAGAAAGCCAGCCAGCCATCGGGATACGCTGCAAACGCGGTGGCAGCCTCTTGGGCATACGTGAGTGCTTTTTGGTGATCGGGACGGTAGCTGGTGGGAATCTTAAAGGTGTTGAATGTCATGCTGGCAGCAAGAGGCGGCGGAACTTTGCCTAGCGTCACGCTTTTATTTCCCATCTTCCCGGGCACCTGGGCAACCGTCGTTACCTGTGCTATCGCCAGCCTGCTCGAGATATACGGATCGAGTTCCTCAGTTCACTGGCTGTTGTAAATACCGTCGGCAATTCTGCATTGAAGCGATAGTTCACGATTTGCCGAAGCTTTTCCAGCGCCCAGGGCGAGGTGTTCTGATTCCCCAATCCGTCCAGCACCATCAGCGGAGCGTTCTGCACCTGCTCGAAGAGGTCGGTATACGACACGTCGCTGTTCGGTGAGAAACTCGACCGCAGGTGATCCATTAAATCGGAAACGTGAACGAACAACGCGAGGTGTCCGGCCTTGATGCGCTGATTGGCGATTGCGGCGGCCAGGTGTGTTTTGCCTGCTCCGTGCGGCCCGATGAGCACTAGCCAGCCGTGCGGGTTCTCGGCATAGGCCTCTGCCGTTTCCACCGTTTCCCCGAGTAGCTTTCGCTCGTCGAGGTCTTCGAGCCTTTCTAGGTCGAACGAGTCGAACGTATACCGTGTGAGCGCGCCCAGATTCGAATAACGCAGGAGTCGTGCGGCGCGTCCCTCATCCATACGTTCCGTCTGGCACTCACAGGTGATTGCCCGCCCGAAGTCCGGATTGCCGACGGGCACGTCGAGCGTGTACCAGCCTCGTCCACCGCAGCGCGGACACTGGTCGCCCGGCTCATCGTCTTCGGGCGGAGGCAGGTCGCCGGACAGAGCCGAACGGCCTGGCTGCCCCAGTTTTTTTAAGATGTCACCTAGTTCTTCCACGATAGGTTCGTTTCCTCAGCTAATACCGGAATTCTCTGGTCTGGCTTACGTTGTCGCCAGGCTTCCCGAAGGTCGAATCACCGCCTCTTCCTTCACGTTCCCATCGCTCCAGGATGCGCGCGATGTACCGCCAGCTTCGCTTATTGTTAGCGACGGCCTCCTTGAACGCATCGGTGACCCACTGCTTCGGATATGTTTTCTCAGCCTCTTGCAACTCCTCTACGATGAGCGGGCTAAGCGTTCCGATGTTGTCTTCATACAGCGTGAAAATGTTTGACCGCGGTGCGGGCTTCACCGGCTCGGTATCCATGTCGGGATTTGCCCTGACATCGGAAATACGCCCTACGGTCTGCCTCCCTGTTTCCGTATTGAGTGCATAGACTGGTTCGTTGGAACCGGACGCCCCTTGGGCAAGTACCTTGTGTCGCACCGCCGCTCCCAGAACACCCTGTAGTGCAACCTCGAAATCTGGTTTCCCTGTGAGGATTTCGAGCAGCACAACGTCCGTCTTCAATTCGGAGAGAGTTACCGCTCGCGGGGCACGGCGTTTCTGGCCGAGATGCCACACCACCCGCAGTATCACCTTCAACTCGATGGGGTCTTCGATTTGAGCCAGTAATGGTC
>JAQBWG010000089.1 GCA_027625225.1 Chloroflexota bacterium
TCTTGATTTGTCTGAACAAAGAATAGTTTCGGCTATCCTGTATCTGCGGCGATGTACTTGGAGGGGCACTTCACGATGATGTTTTGGCTATGGAAGACGCCAGCGTCTGAATAGCTTCCCTCAAGGATTATTTCGGAGTGTTCGTTGAAGAAGAGGTCGGGCACCACGCCGTCGTGCGACGCCTCCAGAATATCTTCGCCGTCTGTAAGCTGGAAGTAGGCGGTCACAGAGTTTTCAGGACGACCGAACGAGTCGGTGACGAGTTTTCCGCTTACACGTACCAGTCGAGGCTCTTGCGTCGGATCAACCGACAAACTTAGCTGCTTTAATTCACCCACAGTGTAGTAGTAGACTGTCGCGCTTTTAAATGCCATGAAACCGAAATATGAGAGTGCCCCAACGAGTACGAAAGCAGCGATAAAGACCTTCAGTCGGTTGGCGGCAAGAAAAGTTGGTTCGTCGTCAGTGATGTCAACTTCAGAGTCAATATTCAAGTCGTTGTTCACGACTGCACCTCTACTTCTGCACGCGCCGGTTTTCCAGCGACCCCTTGCTTTTCGTTCAACACACTCTTGAGTGCTTCAATCTCATTTCGAAGCGTCCGTTGCCGGCGAGACATATAAAACACGTATCCGAACATGAGTGCCCAGGTGATGATGAAGACTGCAAAGAGATAGGGCAGATTGGCTTCGGGCTTACGAGCCTCTTCAGCTACCTGAGGTGCTACGACAACTTCTATCGTTGGTTCCGCGGGAACAGAAGAAGCGTAAGCCGTGATTCCGCCGAACGCGGCGTACGACGCGAGAAGCGCCGACATGACCAAGGCTGCGAAGACTAACTTATGCGCGAAGGGAAACTGTTTGATGGACTTCATCCAGTGCATCCTCTTGTCGTCTGAGCGAGTAGCGCTCCCATAGTAGGTAAGCATACATCACTGTGAAGGTGATGACAGAGATTAGAAAAGCCAGCTGCATGCGCGATTCGAGACCACCGGATTCCGCTGAAGGACCGATGACCAGTTCCGGGTGCGCCGTCCGCCACCACACGGTTGCAAGATAAATGATGGGCGCGTCGATGGCGCCGATGAGGGCGAGCACCGAGGAGTAGCGCGAGCCCTGCGACCCTTTGGGGCCATAGGCGCGCAGCATCAGGTAACTTACGTAGATGAACCACAGGATGAGCGTCGTGGTGAGTTTAGCGTCCCACGTCCACCACACGCCCCAGACTGGCTTGGCCCATATCGCGCCGGTGACAATGATGAGGGTGGCAAAGATGACACCGAACTCGGCGGCGGAGTAGGCGAGCGCATCCCATTTTGGGTTTTGGGTTTTGAGGTGCATGAGTGCAGCGAAGGCGACGATGACGATAGACAACATGCCCAGCCAGCCCAGCGGCACGTGGAAGTAGAAGATGCGTTGTGAAACGCCGAGGTTGGCCTCGGTGGGCACGTAGAAGAATATCATCCATAGCGTGACAGCCATGAGGGCCGCGCTGACGACCATGAGGCCGTCGCGGAACAGGCCACGGCCCTTCGTAGCGGGCTTTGTTGCGGACGACGGTGCAGCCATTTCAGTCATGTGTGCAATGTATCACAATGGCCCTATTCGGCCAAGTGTATCCCATATCTAAGCATCTGCAGGATTTCATGTACCGACTACACCAAACTCCGAAGCGTATTTCACCAGTCCACTCACCCTTGAGAGCGCTCTCTCTGTCATCTCCAGTGCCATAAAGGGGTCATCTACGCCATATTCGTTCGTCAGCTTATAGTTGCTAGCCTTCGAAAATCCGAAGCGCGGGTAGTAGGTTGGATGCCCCAACACTACTACGATGTCCCAGCCGTTCGAGATGCATATTTTCAGCCCTTCCCGAACTAGCTTCGAGCCGATGCCGCTGTTCTGGAACTCGGGGAGCACGGCCAGGGGCGCAAGGCCCAGCGCAACTAAATTCGGCGAGGAATTCTCGATAGTGACCGGCGAAAACAGGATGTGCCCGACAATCGATTCGTTTTGTACGGCCACGAGCGAGACGGTTGCCTTGCCTGCTTTTCGGAGAAGGTCTACCAGGTGGGCCTCGTTCGGCGTATCGAATGCCTGTTCGTGAACGATGCGAATCGCTTGCTGGTCACCGACCGTTTCAGGACGAATACGTAAAGTCACGTAGCGCGGTAGCGAGCGTAGCTGGACGGTGTTTCCCACAAGCGTACTTCGCTTACAGCGATGCCCAGAGTATGGGCTTGCTCGTAGATGTGTTTGGCCAGGTTCTCGGCGGTGGGGTTGTCCTCGATGAGATACAGCGGCTCGCCCGTTGCGGATAGGGTTTTGACCAACGGGTCGCGTTTGGCCAGTACCATCTTATGGTCAATGTGCTCGTCCAGCCATCCTTTGATCACACGAGAGACGTCCGAGAAGTCCATCACCATTCCCCTGCGGTCGAGTTTGTCAGCCTCAATCTCCACCTCCAGCAGGCCGTTATGGCCGTGGAGAAAGCGGCACTTGCCGGCGTAGTCCAACAGGCGGTGGCCGTAAGAGAAGTGGATGGTTTTGGTGATGGCGTGCATACGGTCTCCGAAAGTGTCTCGCCCCCGCAAACTCGCGGCGTAGCCGCGTTCGTGCGCCATTGTAGCATGATAAACTAGCTAGTATGGAACGAAGAGAATTTGAGACGTTGGTAGGCAAAGCCCTGGATGGCATCCCCGACGAGCTATACAACTTCCTCGATAACGTGGATGTTGTAGTGGAGGACTGGCCCACGCCAACGCAACTTGTGGTGAGCGATATTGAGGACGGCGAGTACCTGCTAGGTCTATACGAAGGCATTCCGCTCACGGCACGTCACGAATATGGGAATGTGCTTCCAGACAAAATTACCATATTCCAAAGGTCTATCGAAGAAGTCTGCGATTCCAAAGACGAAATCATCGAGCAGGTGCGCGACACGGTGGTACACGAGGTGGCGCATCACTTCGGCATAGACGACGAACGGCTGCACGAGTTGGGAGTGGCGTAGCCTACAAAATCACGCCCGCCTCTTGCAGGCGGCCGATGTTGTCCCATGTGTAGCCCAGCTCCAGCAGTACTTCTTCGGTATGCTGGCCCAGCTCCGGCGCTACGCTGCGGATGCTGTGGGGCGTCTCGCTGTAACGCACGGGGTGGTCGGTCAGCTTGGCCGTCCCCAGCACCGGATGCGGCACCTCGGCGATGTAGCCGTTGGCGATGACCTGAGGGTCGTTCTCAAGCTCTGAGATGTGCTGCACAGGCGCGTAGATGAAGTCGCCGTCCTTTTTGAGAATCTCGTCCCACTCAGCGTACGTGCGCCCGGTGAACACCTTGTCCAGCATCTTGATAAGCATCACCCTGTTTTCGGTGCGCGCATGGGTATCCCTGAATCGTGGGTCATCGGCCCATTCCGGTTTGCCTATGGCAGGCGCAAACCTCGGCCAGTAGCGGTCGGACTCGAAGTTCGCCAGCATGATCCAGCGGCCGTCCTTGCACTTGTAGTAGTTGGAGATTGGGTTGAAGGAACGCTGGCGGGCCTGGTTCACGCTCATGTTCACTTCCGACTTTGGCTTGTGTTTAGTGAGCGAGCTCATGGAGATAGACAGGCCCTGCAGCCACATGGACGCGCTGAGATGCGACACGTCCACCCGCTGGCCCATACCGTGGTTGTAGCGTGCGGCCAGGGCGGCCAGGATACCCCACGATAGGATGATGCCGCCCATCTGGTCGCCCACCGCGCCGTGTATGGGATACGGGTCGGCGCCGTCCGGGCCGGTCGCCTTCATCAGACCGCTGCGGGCCTGCGCTGCGGTATCCAAGGCGGGCTTGTCGGCGTCAGGCCCTTTGGAGCCGTAGATGAGCTTCGGGTTGAGCTTGCGTAGGGTTTCGTAGCCCAGGCCGAGCCGTTCGGCTACGCCCTTGCGGAAGTTCTGGATGAAGATGTCGGCATCGGCGACCAACTTGTGCACAACCTCAAGGCCATCGGGTTGCTTCAGGTCGAGAGCGACGCAGCGTTTGTTGCGGTGGTTGGATTCGAAATACGAGTTACGGCCTTCGGGGAGCGAGCGGTCAACACCGCCGGCGGCGAACACCGCACGGCCAGGGTCGCCGTTCAGCGCTTCGATCTTGATGACGTCCGCGCCTAGATCGCCCAGCATGGTCGCGGCGATGGGGCCGAACTGCCAAATGGTCCAGTCGATGACCTTGATCCCCTGGAGTGGGCCCGGCTTGCTGTCGGACATGCGCACCCTCCTCGCAGCGCGAGTATAGCACCCGTCCGATACTGCTACAATTCGTCCCGCAAAGACAAGACACCGGAGGGGCACATGACCGACCAGCTATTTTCGACCTACGTGGTGGGCAGCCTGCCCCGTCTTCAGTGGGTGCGCGAACTTATCGAAGAGCGCAAGCGGGGCAAGATTTCCTGGGAAGCAGCCGAGAGGCTGCTCGATAGCGCGGTTCCAGCGGCCATCGCGATGCAGGAACGCGCCGGTGTGGATTACATCTCCGACGGCGAGTGGCGGCGCGAGAGCTACGTGAAGGTGTTCGCCGACGCAGTGGACGGCTTCGGCTACGATTTGCACGTCGAAGGCGCGACACATCGAGCGTCCCAACTGCCCTACCCCGCGGTCGTGTCCAAAATCAAGCCGCGTAAGCCCATCGCAGCCGACGAAGCCCGCTTTCTCAAACAGCACACCAAGGCCAAGACCATTGTCGCCATCCCCTCGCCCTACACCGTCGGACGCCGGATGTGGACGGCTGAGCACTCCACCAAAGCCTACCCTAAGCGTGAGGAGTTCATGGAGGCGTGCATCCCCATCATCCGCCAGGAGGTTAAACGGTTGGTAGACATCGGCGTCGAGGCTATCCAGCTCGACGACCCATGGCTGGCGCTGCTCGTTGACCCGGAGTATCGAGAACGGGAAGGAATCAAGGACGCAGACAAGGAAAAGGCGTTGTCGGTGCACTGCGTCAATGAGGTAACCAAAGGCTTCGACAACGTCGCGTTCAGCGTCCACCTGTGTCATGCTCACTTCAACCGCAAGCACGGCACCGTCGGCCCCTACGACCTGATCATTGACGCACTTGCCCCCATGAACGTACAGCGCTTTGCCATGGAGTTCGCCACACCGGACGCGGGCGGCATCGGCGTGCTGAAACGCTTTCCAAAGAACAAAGTGCTTGGCCTAGGCTGTATTGACCACACGGACAAGAACGTGGAGACGCCGGAGCAGGTCGTGCAACGTGTCGAGGCGGCGATGGAGATGGTGCCGAAAGAGAACATCACGCTGAATCCGGACTGCGGCTTTTCCCCGTCAAGCTCGAACCCCATGGACTTGGACGAAGCCTATCTCAAGCTTAAGTCCATGTCACAGGCGGCGCAGTTGCTCCGTGAGAAGCACGGATAGGCATTAGCCTGTCTGCTAGATGGACGGAATTGCGACCGGGATTTGGCCGTTTGAGTTCGCACTACCGTTCATAGCTGGCGGCAGCACTTCAGGGGCCACATCGTCCGGAAATCTGCCGTTCGTAAGCGTACTGAGAAGTTCAAGAACATCCACGTCCTTCACCAGGTCGTGGCGCATCGTCTGGGCCCGTTCACTAAGCCTGTAATAGGCACGACGACCAATACGTTCCTTGACCAGATAGTGGTCGTGTTCAAGGTCGCGTAATATGCGGTGTACAGCACGTTCGGTGAGACTGAGGTCGACAGCTATTTCGCGTACGGTACTTTCAGGATTCAATACCTTGTGCAAATACACCAGGCCATGGTTAGTGAGGAACTTCCAACGATTCATAAAATTGCCTTTCAGAACTACTTATACACCCCTTGACATGACATTGATGTCATGTATATAATAGCATGTAACTCAGGTGGGTGTCAAAGCAGCCGCGGAGAGCGGAGGCAGAGAAAAATACACCTACCGCTTTTAGGAGGAAAGGAGGCTCTCTGATGGGTAACCTTAAATCCAAACCCGGCGCCAAGCCCAAGGGCAAACCGAAGAAGTAAGTACTCCTTACTCACGTAGGTTTCAAAGCACAAGGCCCCGAATTTTCGGGGCCTTGTGTGTTTTATTCAATTTTTCCTAAAACTGTCGGCCTTCCAGAGGCTGCGTGCTATAATATCTCCGATCAATTTCACCGCCCGTCTCAGCTTGTGGGCGGCTTGCAAAAACGACCTCACACTCCGCAGTAGCTCAGTGGTAGAGCGATCGGCTGTTAACCGATTGGTCGTAGGTTCGAGTCCTACCTGCGGAGCCAGTTTCTCAATTTATTCCCCATGGCAACCAGTGGCACGTATAGCCAATGACGATCCCCTTGATGACCTTGCCTACCAGCACAATGGGAAAGAACTTGTACGCGGGGTACCGGGTTGCTCCGGCTGCAATGCCTACAATGTCAAAAAAGGGGTTGGGGATGAGCGCAACGATGAAGATGACGAGCCAGCCGCGCTTTTCCATCCATGACTGGAAGGTGGGATAGAACCTGGAGTTTTCGATAACCGACCGACCGCCAAACCCGATGGCGTAGCCCGAAATCTCTCCAAGCGTTTCTCCTCCTGCGGCAGCGACACCCACAAGGGCAGGATTTATTATTGCGGAAACCGCGCATAGAGAAGCCAGCCCCGGCACTGGTAGCACCAACGCCACGCTGCCGAGGAAGCTCAAAAAGGCCACGATCAGTACCCCGCGATAGCCGAGGGTCTCGAGCCTTTGGACGACTTCGAACGTATCCCGGAGGAACCATACAGAGAGGATTAAACCAATGCCTAAAACCAGAGAGACGATTCGAATTTGCCAGTCGTACCGGCGAACGAAGTTGGCGAGCGGCCCCAGTATCCATGCGAGCATCGGATGACTCTATCATAGGAAAACCTGGAAAAAGCAGTGCTGAACGTGAGGCCGTTATCGTCAGTATCCACAGCCACCTTGTCGCCCGCTTTGAACTCGTGCGCAAGTACCTTCTTCGACAGTTCGTTCTCGACGTACTTTTGAATCGCTCGACGTAACGGCCGGGCGCCGTATACCGGATCGAAGCCTTCCTTTGCCAGCCAATCCTTGGCCGCGTCCGTCAGTTCCAGGCCGATTTCGTGTTCTGCCAGACGCTGTTCCACTTCGTGCGTCATCAGGCCCACGATTTCGCCTATCTGCTCCTGGGTGAGCGGGTCGAACACGATAATTTCGTCAACCCGGTTCAAAAACTCGGGCCGGAATGCCTGTTTGAGTGCGTCCTCGATAGCCGTACGCATCCTGACCGATTGGTCCTTCTGGCCTGCCATGCTGGGGAAGCCGATAGCCTCCTTGGCATCGCCGCTCGTTCCCAGGTTGCTGGTCATGATTACCAGGGTATTCCGGAAATCCACCGTACGACCATGG
>JAQBWG010000090.1 GCA_027625225.1 Chloroflexota bacterium
CCGTAGCCCTCGCGCTGCAGCCTGCGCTGAGCAATCTGTTCTCCAGCGCGATGATGGTGGGAGATGGAGTCGTCTCCGACGGCGACTTTATCGAGCTGCAGGGTGGTCCGATGGGTAATGTCATTGATGTGGGTTGGCGTAGCACGAAGATTATGACCCCGCAGGGCAACATCGTGTCTATCCCCAACTCGAAACTGGCGGATACTATCTTCACGAACTACCAGATGCCCAACCCTGAGATGAACGCGGTCATCACATTAGGTGTGTCATACGACAGTGATTTGATTGAAGTCGAGCGCATCGCGCTCGAGGTATGCCGACAGGTACGCGACGAGATGCCGGACGAGACGGTGGTGAAGACGTTCGAGCCACTGTTGCTGTTCAGGGAGTTTGGGGATTCGAATATTACCTTCATCGTTATCTTGCGAGCGTCCAACCGTGGGAACACGTTCCTGGTGACCCACGAGGTTGTCAAACGTTTGCATGAGCGGTTCGGTAACGAGGGCATCGAGATTAACTACCCTGTGCGCAAACTTGTGTATCCAGATCGGGACGAGGGCAAACCGCTTACCGAAGTCGCGGCTATTCGAGGCGGGAAGGCCGGAGCGAAAGCAAGCGCAGCAAAGCCGCATTCGACGAGCCCTTCCGACAAATCGGGGAGTCTTTAACTGGCAGACAAAAACATGCCGCCGACAGTTGTAGTGCTAGGTGGCATCAATATGAACCTTATCGCCCTTACATCGCGACTTCCTAAACCGGGAGAGACGATTAAGGGCGATAGTTTTTATACAAGTCCCGGTGGCAAGGGTGGCAATCAGGCGGTTGCAGTTGCCCGGATGGGAGCAAGAGTGAGGATGGTCGGGCGAGTCGGCGCGGACAGGTTCGGTGGGGAAATGCTCGATGCTATGAAACACGAAGGGATAGATGTCTCAGGCGTTGCCGAAGACGCGGAGAACGCTTCAGGCATCGCGATGATATTGCTTAACGCCGAGCGGCAGAATCACATCGTCCAGATACGCGGAGCGAATCTGGCATGCGACCAAAGCCAGGTAGATGCGGTGGAACGGGCGCTGGAAGGCGCGCAGGCACTTATGCTGCAGCTGGAGTTGCCGTTCGAGGTGTCTTTGCAAGCCGCGCGATATGCGAAGGCACGAGGTGTGAGGGTGGTGTGGGACCCGGCTCCTGCGATGGAGGACATCAAAACCGCTTACGACAGGGTGGACGTGCTGGTGCCTAATCAGAGCGAGGCCGAGATCCTAACCGGCGTCGAAGTTAAAGGGCCGGACGATGCGCGTGTCGCGGCGCATAGGCTGCTGGATGCAGGAGTGCCGATGGCTGTGGTGAAGATGGCCGAGCAAGGAGCGTACTTCGCGTCGGCACACGACGAGGGGTTCGTTGAGGCGCCGAGTGTGGATGTGGTGGACACAGTCGCGGCGGGCGACGCGTTTGGCGGGGCGTTTACCATGGCGTTGTCTGAAGGGAAACGGCTGAGCGAAGCGGTGCGGTGGGGTGTAGCGGCGGGTGCACTGGCGGTGACGAAACGGGGAGCGCAGGATTCGATGCCATCCCGCGGCGAGGTGTTGGCACTGCTGGCACGGAATAGTTAGAGAGCGGCGTCCTCGGCTTCGATTTGGTCAATCTCCTTCTCAAGCTGAGTAAGCTTTGTGAAGGACTGGTGTATGAGGTAGTACGAGCGCTGGAGATAGAGTTCGGCCAGCTTCATATTCTTGCTTCCCGTTCCCTTAACGGCCTTGACGAGACGGGGGATGCGGTGGTGTTCGGAGAGGTGTCTGGCGAGGATGGCTATTTCCTGCTCCGCCTCCTTGACCAGATTGCTTTCGGCGCCTTCGACGGCAAACTTTAGTCGTCCTACCAATTTGGTGAGTTCACTGAGCTTGTCGTTGTCGCTCATCAGCCCGTACATGACTTCGTTGACCGATGCGCCTATTTCTTCCAGTTCCTCGTCCATGGGGATGACTTTTTTTGCCACTTCCGTGTAGAGGTCGGCGTACTTCTGGATAGCGTCGTTCACCGCGTACATCGCGGTAGACACGTCGGAGACGTTGATTGCGCCGCCGTTGAGAATGTCGTCGTCACGAAGTTCGGCCATCGCTTCCATTTGCTCTTTGCTTGCCATTTTTTCCGGAGCGGGCGGGAAGGCAAAAGCGGATAGCCCCTTAGGTCCGGACTCGCCGAGCTGGTTCATGAGGAAGGGAGGCACATACTTCGAGACCTCGACCTCGATGGGGAGGATGATGAGGTATGTGGCCCAGATATCCTCGTGGTTAGACGAGCCCACAAAGTAGAGTAGGGCGTGGCCTTTTGGTTTTTGATTTGATCCGCGTTCGAATGAAATATCCATGACCGTGTAACTATGTGGCCTGATTGGGAATTTCCTTATTATACGGCTTTTGTGAATTCTCTACGAAAAATTGGGATTCACAGTGTTCGGAGTATAATCCGAACGTGTCAATTGGGCAGATACTGTATCAGCTTCTTGTAAGACCTGCACTCTTCACGCTGCCGCCGGAACGGGGACAGCGCGTTGCAGAGGCTGTTCTCACACGCTCGTTTATCTGGCGTGCTATTGAATCGTACATAGCGAAGCCGGATTCGGTGTTGCAAACCGACCTTTGCGGACTAAAGCTGTCGAGTCCGGTTGGCCTGGCGGCCGGGTTCGACAAAGACTGCCGGATGTTGCAGTCGCTGTCCCGCCTGGGATTCGGGTATCTGGTAGGCGGCACGGTCGTCGCACATCCCCAACTCGGCAATGCGAAGCCGCGGATGGTGCGACGGATACGTGAGCGTGCGCTGGTGAATTCGCTCGGATTCCCCAGCAAGGGTCTGGACGCCGTCGCAGCCGCCATTGAACACAGGCGGGACATGCCCGCGACGCCGCTGGTTATGAGCGTCGCAGGAGTGACCATCGAACAGGCAGTGACATGCCACCGGAAACTGGAGCCGTTGTCTGATGCCATCGAGGTGAACATCAGCTCTCCAAACACTGCGGGATTGCGACTGTTCCAGGAGCCGGAAGAACTACGAAAGCTTCTGGATGCTCTCAATGAGGAACGCTATCGTCCGTTGTTCGTGAAGTTGCCGAGGTATCCGGCGGGCGAAGAAAATGCGCTGGAAAAGACGCTGGAACTGACCAGAGTATGCGTGGACACAGGCATGAACGGGGTGACGGTAGCGAACACGCGGCCGGTAGAAGATGCGAGATTGGCTATCGGAAGGGGCGGACTGAGCGGACAGCCGCTATTGGAAGAGACGGTGCGGTTAGTGGAGGTGGTGCGTAAAGAGGTCGGTGAGAAACTGGCTATCAACGCATGTGGCGGAATATCGACCGGCGACGATGCGTGGGCGGTGTTGCAGGCGGGCGCGACCACGGTGCAGCTGTACACGGTGATGATTTACCGTGGGCCGTTGGTGGTGCGGGATATCAACCGGCGGCTGGCGGAGTTGAAAAAGGCGGCTTCTAGCTAATCGCCTTTTTCAGGTGGGTCATGGACATGTTTCCGCCGCTCATCACCAGTGCGACTTTTTTATCCTTCAGACGGTCTTTGATTTTGAGTGCGGCAGCCAGCGATGAAGCCCCGGCGTGCTCGGTGAGGTTGTGTGTTTTGTCCAAATGCATCTTGACCGCATCTTCCATCTCATCTTCGGAGACGAGTACATAGTCGTCGAGCAAGTCCCACAGAATGCTTTGGGTTAGCTCGAATCCCAACCCTGTTGCCAAGCCCTCGGCCATCGTCTGCATGGGCGCCTCGGCGAGGCGGCGTTCTTTCCACGAGAGGTATGCGGCGGGTGCTTTTTCGGCACTGACGCCAATGACCTGCACGTCGGGGTTGAGAGACTTGGCCGCTATGCAGCATCCGCAGGCGCCGCTGCCGCCACCGACGGGGACGATGATGACATCTACATCGGGCAGGTCTTCCATGATTTCCAGGGCGTAGGTACCCACTCCGGCGATGAGTTTCGGTTCGTTGGCCGAGTGGAGATACGCGTAGCCCTCTTCTTTCCCCAATATCTCGACGTGGGCGCGGGCTTCGTCGAAATCCTTGCCGTGGAAAACAACGGTGCCGCCGAGCAATTTCATAGACTCCACCTTGCCGGGGTTGGCGTTCTCGGGCACGACAATAACTGTCTTCACACCGAACAGCCCGCCGGCGTAGGCCATGGACTGGCCATGGTTGCCGGTAGACGAGCCGATGACACCTCGCTTACGGTCTTCCTCGGATAACTGGGCGAAGAAGTTGACGCCGCCGCGCATCTTGAACGCACCGAGTCGCTGGTGGTTCTCGTGCTTCACGTACACTTCGGCTCCGAGCACCTGGTCGAGGGTAAGGTAGTGGTGCAGGGGAGTGCGGGTGATGTATGGCGCGATGCGGTTTTTGGCAGCGATGATGTCGAGTAGCGTTGGTCGTTCGAACACGTCAAACCTCATTTAACTGTTTTGTCTGCCTTGATTGTTACGTGGGTCGGAAGGGGTGTCAACAGGTATAATCCGGCCATGCCGATACGATTACTTGCTCCAGACATCGCAGCCAAGATAGCCGCAGGCGAGGTTATCGAACGGCCCGCTTCGGTGGTGAAGGAACTGGTGGAGAACTCGCTGGACGCAGGAGCGACGGACATCACCGTGGAAATCACGAACGGCGGGATGGATACCATCCGGGTCACTGACAACGGGTCGGGTATCGCCGAAGACGAGGTGGAACTGGCGTTTCACCGGTTTGCCACAAGCAAGGTATCCAGTGTAAGCGACCTCGACGCCATCAACACACTGGGATTTCGCGGAGAGGCGCTGGCGAGCATCGCGGCGGTTGCGGACGTGGATTTGACGACGCGGACGGTAGACGCTTCGGGCGGCACGCGAGTGTCGGTTCGTAACGGTGAAGTGCAGGATAAAGAGCCGTATGCCGCTGCGCCGGGAACAACGTTTTCGGTGAAGAAACTCTTCCACGACTTTCCGGTGCGATTGAAGTTTCTCAAGACGCCTGCCGCGGAGTCGTCGCGAGTAGAAACGGTGATGTCCCGGTTCGCCCTGGCCTATCCGGAGGTGCGGGTTCGCCTTGCAGCCGATGGCAAAGAGCGACTGACGACGTCGGGGTCAGGTCGCCTCAAGGAGGCGTTCGCCGAGGTCTACAGCGCTGAGATAGCTGGGCAGATGTTGGAGCTCGAACCGAACCAGTCGCGCCCGGGCGGACCGCAGTGCACAGGGCTGGTGGGCACACCGGCAGCGACGCGGGCCAACCGGGCATACATCACATTCTTCGTCAACCGCCGTTGGGTGCAGAGCAGGGTACTCGGTGTGGCACTGGAGCAGGCATACCACGGCTTCCTAAAGGAGCGGCGGTATCCCATCGCGGTGGTGAACGTCATCGTCCCGCCGGAACATCTCGACGTGAACGTGCATCCGGCAAAGAGTGAAGTGAGATTCCGTTATGAGAGCGCCGCATTCTCGGCAGTACAACAAGCGGTACGGAGTGCGCTAAACGTGTCATCACCGGTACACGAGGTGACACTGCCGTCGTCGGGAATACCGGTGCAAACGCAAACAATCGAGCGGACGGAGACGTTTTGGCCCACAAAACTTCCCCCGCCCCATGCGGAGACGATACGACAGGACACACAGCCGATTGCTGAACATCAGCAACGTCCGGTTCAGTCGGTACAAACACAGTCTGTACAGACACCGCGCGACACGCTGCCGTCGCTGCGGGTGCTGGGACAGGTGCAGAACACCTACGTAGTGGCCGAAGGGCCGCAGGGGATGTATCTGGTAGACCAGCATGCGGCACACGAGCGGGTGCTGTTCGAGCGGGTCATCGCCCAGGGCAAAACGCGCACTGCTGAAGTACAGGCGCTGCTAGAACCATTGGTGTTGGAACTCGACCCGCGCCGGTACGAGCTGTTAAGCCAGCATGTGGATGTGCTGACGGGGATGGGTTTTTTGTTGGAGGAGTTCGGGGCGAACGCGTTTCTGGTGCGGGGAGTGCCCGGTGTGATGGGTGGTGAGGACCCGAAGAGTGGACTGACCGATGTATTAGACCTGATGGCTGATGGCGGCGGGTTCGAGTCGTGGGAGGAGCGGGCGGCGTACTCCATCGCGTGCCATAGCGCGATACGGGCAGGAAAGATATTGTCGCACTCGGAGATGGAGGAGCTGGCGCGTCAGTTGGCAGCGTGCGAACAGCCACATACGTGTCCCCATGGACGGCCTCCCATGGTGCATCTGAGCGCATCGCATCTGGAACGCGAGTTCGGGAGACGTTAGGAGGAGGAGTTTCCCGCCCACCGGGAGGGTTGTTGGACGAAGTTGGTCATCTTCGCCCGCGCTGGTCGGAGTGATCCGTGGAGGAGGCTCTCCGATGGCTTGGGGGTGCTAGCCGGAGGCCCAGCGGACCGGTGGGCGGGAAGTACCCAGCGACTGGTTATGTACACTGTCGTACAGAACTAGTGTACGCACGAACATGCGTGCGTGTCAAGAGTTTTCGGTACATGCGTTCTTAAATTAACCTGCCATGGTGCGAGCGTGGCGATGTGAAGGCGCTGGTGAACTTTACAGGGTATCTGGTTGCGCATATAATCACGTAGTTCAAAATAGGTTGGCGTCCAAGGCCAGTTAAGGGGCTTCGTGGCTGTACTCGATCTCGTAACCTTCCCCAACGCAATACTTCGTGAACGCGCAAGGCGTGTGCGGAATATCGATAAGTCGATTCTGCGCTTGGCTCACGACATGGTAGACACCATGCATCACTACAGTGGAGTGGGCCTGGCTGCGAACCAAGTGGGGGTACTCAAGCGGGTTATCGTGGTGCAGATGCCTGATGACGAGGAGCCGCGCATCTATATCAACCCCGAAATTGTGCACCGCGAGGGTGAACGAATGGTTGAGGAGGGCTGCTTGAGCGTTCCAGGGTATCTGGGTACGATTCCCCGTTCCGTCTGGATTAAGTTTCGGGCGCTGGATTCCACCTCGAAGCTGGTTCGCCTTAAAGCCGATGATTTGCTTGCCCAGGCGCTGGAGCACGAGGTTGACCATCTTAACGGGATTCTGTATTTGGACCACCTACAAGAACATGAAGAGCTTCGCCCGGTGGAAACTGCCTCCGGGAACGAAGAGGCTCAATCTGAATCTGAAGAGGCAACGGCTGAAGTCCACGTCGGCTAACCGCCTCCGTTTATGACTACTAACACCCTTACACATACTGCATTGAATACTTTGCGCGTTTCAGACCTGCCTCCAATCACCAACGAATTGGCCAGATTCTTCACC
>JAQBWG010000091.1 GCA_027625225.1 Chloroflexota bacterium
GCCGAATACTCAGCCGAGCGCGAGGAAGACCTGCCGGTGCTGGACGAGGACTCGCCGACGAAGAAGGAGTCCGAACGACTGGCCCTAGAGGGGTACGTTTCGAGCTTGTGGTCTGGGGTAAGAATAGTCCGGAGTGGCGGCATCTACGGCCCCGGACGGTGCATGGCGGCGCGGTTCAGGGAGGGCGATTTCCGCCGGACGGAGTCGGGGAACCTGATGGTTTCCAGGATTCACGTCCACGACCTGGCCCGGTTGGTGCTAGCCGTCGGCAGGCTGGAAGGAACCGCGGGGCCTACTATTGTGAATGCGGTGGACGAGCGGTCTTCAAGCAACCGCGAGACGTTCACCTATCTGGGGCAGCGTTTGGGGATGGATATCCCCGGCGATTGGCGAACGGCAAAGCCGCAAGGGCGGCAGGTTGTGAGCAAGTATGCGAAGACGCTGTTGAAAGGCAGGTTCGCGTATCCCTCGTACAAGGAGGGGTTCGACGAATGTTTGACCGAGGAGGAGTAGAGCGATGAACAAGGAGACGGTGCTGGAGGAGTTCGCTCGCGCCACGGAGGTTCCGGACGAAGAGCTGGACCTTTCGAAGACGGCGTTCCTCATTGCATCCATGCAGTACCCCGATCTCGACTTTGAGCATGAGTTTGGTGTGCTGGATTCCATCGCGGCGGGTGCGTCGAGATGGATTACCGAGGACATGGAGGCACTGCAGGCGGTAAACGCGCTGAGCCGATGGCTCTTCGATGACCTGGGGTTCGCGGGCAACCACGACGACTACTATGACCCGAAGAACAGCTACCTCAACGATTTGCTGGACTTACGGTTGGGCATTCCCATCAGCCTGTCACTTCTCTATATTGAGGTTGGCCGACGTGTTGGCGTGCCGCTGGTGGGCATCGGGATGCCGGGGCATTTTCTGGTGCGGCATCGCGATGAGGAGAGTCTGTTCATAGACCCGTTTCATAAAGGGATTCTGCTGTCGGTGGATGAGTGCCGGAAGCGGTTTCACAAGATGACGAATAATTCGGTACCCTGGGAGGCAGGGCACCTGGCTCCGATACGGAACAGGGATTTCATCGCGCGGATGCTGCGTAACCTGAAGACGATTTACGTGCGCAAAGAGGATTTCATTCAAGTGCTGTGGGTGATGAATATGCTGGTGGCGCTGCTGCCGGATGCGGCCGAGGAGCGTCGCGACCGGGGGCTGATTCACCACCGACTGGGCAGTGATACGGAGGCGTTGGAGGACTTGCGGTGGTTCGCGTCGACGCGGCACCCTGGTTCAAAGGACGAATTTTTGGAGAAACTCATCGGTGATTTGATGGGTTTGCGAGGTAAGCAGCGGTCTACGTAGCAGACGGCAGACACCGCATAAGGGGGCGGCACGGATGACCACACTACACACGGCACCGGCTAATCCAGAGGAGTCTCAGGACGAAAAAGGCAAGGCGACGTACGAGACGGCCCTGCACCAACTGGATGACGCGGCGAGTCTTCTAGAACTGAACCATGAGATACGGGCACGCCTGCGTAAACCCAAGCGCGAACTGACGGTCCAGCTTCCTATCAAGATGGACAACGGGCGGGTGGAGGTGTTCACGGGCTACCGGGTGCAGCATAACACTGCGCGCGGGCCGGCCAAGGGCGGCATCCGTTACCATCCGGATGTGTCGCTGGGCGAGGTGAAGGCGCTGGCGATGTGGATGACGTGGAAGTGCGCGGTGGCGGGCATCCCGTACGGCGGCGGCAAAGGTGGAGTAACGTGCAATCCGAAGGTGATGTCGCTGGGCGAGCTGGAGCGGTTGACGCGGCGGTATGCGTCGGAAATCGCTCCTATCATAGGTCCCGATGTAGATATCCCAGCGCCTGATGTGAATACCGATGGCCGCATGATGGCGTGGTTCATGGATACGTATAGCGCACACGCAGGCCGCGATGTGCCCGGCGCGGTGACCGGCAAGCCATTGAGTGTGGGCGGTACGGTGGGTCGTGTGGAGGCGACGGGACGTGGCGTGTCCATCGCGGCACGGGAGGCACGAAATCCATCGGCCTAAGGTTCGACGGTGCTAAGGTAGCTGTGCTGGGACTGGGCAACGTAGGCTACTGGGCTGCGAAGCTGATGTCGGACATGGGGGCGAAGGTGGTCGCGCTAGCGGATTCGTCGAGCGCGGTGTACTCGACAAAGGGTATAGACCCCGAGAAGGCGATGCGCCACAAGGCTGGCAAGGGTTCGCTCAGGGGGTTGTCGGACGCGGAATTGTTGAACCCACTCGAACTTCCCGAGGTGCCGTGTGATATCTTGGTTCCGGCAGCAGTCGAAGGGCAGATACATGCCGATAATGCGAACGGTGTGAAGGCGAAACTGGTGGTGGAGGGGGCGAACGGGCCGACCACGCCAGAGGCCGATGCCATCCTGGCCGACAAGGGAATCACTCTTGTACCGGACATCCTGGCGAACTCAGGTGGCGTGGTAGTTTCGTATTTCGAGTGGGCTCAGAACATTCAGGGGTTTTCGTGGGATTTAGAGACGGTAAATAGTCGAATGGAAGCCATCATGGTTCGAGGCTTCAACGAAGTGATGGCGACGGCGATACGTTACAAGCGACCGTTGCGTCAAGGGGCGCTCACTCTGGCGGTGCAGCGGGTGGCCGAGACGATGCAAGCCAGGGGGTTATGTCCATGACACAGCCACAACAAGGTAAACACGAAGGGTTAGGCTGTCCGCACTGCGGGGCATCTCTCGACCTCGATAAGCGTTACGGAATCGAGATGGACAAGTGTCCGAACGACCACGGGTGGTGGCTCGATCATCACGAGATGATGGAGTTAGAACAGGAGGCTGCGGAGGATGCGGCGACCGAGACGACGTATTATGCGCGGCGCGAGAGCACGCTGAAGTGCCCGGTATGCCGGAAGCTTATGGATACGTTCAATTATCGGGCGAACAATGTGCCAATCGAGTTTTGCACGGATAACCACGGGTGGTGGCTGGACAAGGGCGAAGTAAAACAGGTGATGGACTTGATGCGGGAGCGGTCACGTGATTTGTCACGATCGCGTTCGGCGCAGGTGGCGTGGAAGCGGAATGTACGCAGCGGCGGAAAGAGTTTCTGGGATAAGCTCAAGGATTTGTTTCGTTAGCTGCTCCGTCCAGCCAATTATCTGAGGTAACCTGTATACATCTGCACGGGAGAGAAGATTTTGTTTAAGAAGGTGCTTGTCCCTCTCGATGGTTCGGCAAATCGAGAGGGTATTCTGCCATACATAACTACTTTGGCCGAGCGTTTGGGCTCGGAGTTATTACTGGTTGCGGTTATCAATCCGGATGCTCTGGACCTGCCCGAGAAGTTCGGTGATGTGTATGGGAAGTGGGAAACTGCGGTGCGGCAGCGCCTCTCCGAGATTGTGGAGGAGTTGCGGGGGAAGGGAGTGTCGGCGAGCCAGTTAGTGGTGCAAGGGAAGCCGACTCCGCAAATTCTTGCCGCAGTGAAAGATCACGGATGCGATTTGATAGCGATTTCTACAAAGGGTCGCGGACTTATCGGATGGGGGATGCTGGGAAGTGTGGCGTACAACATTTTCCATAAGGCCACTGTCCCTGTCCTGACAATTGCCCCGGGCACGTCGGAAGAGGCTCCAGACGTTGCATTCGGTATTTCGAGGATTGCGGTTCCGCTAGACGGCTCCAAGTTCGCGGAGAGTGCGATTCCTGTGGCTGAGGCTCTCGCTCAAGATTTTGAAGCGGAGATAGCTCTCGTGCGTGTGATACCCAGTTCGGAGTTTCTTCCAAGCCAGCTAAAAGAACTGCTGACGGGAGAGCTAGACGAGGCGCTGGAATATGAGGCTCTGGAGTATTTGCAAAAGATTTCGCGCAAGCTAGAGACAAAAGGACACAAGACGGTGATGCGGGTTATGAAGGGCTCGCCGGGGCCTGAGCTGGTGAAGGCAATCAATGAGGTGCCCGATAGTCTGGTTGTGATGGCGAGCCGCGGAAGAGACAGCTCGTTCGCGGAAGTGCTGGGCAGCACGACTCTTGCGGTAGTACGAGAATCGGGTGAGCCAGTGCTTATCATCCCGACGAAAGGCTAGGTAGGCTCAGAAACCCTCTTTTACTTTCCCCACTTGGGCTCGCGTTTTTCCAAGAAGGCAGAGATTCCTTCTTTGGCGTCCGGTTCAAAGAGGTTTTCACACATGACCTGTCCGGCTATCTGATAGGCGTCGGGACGGTCGAGGGCTATCTGGCGATAGAAGGCTTGTTTACCTATGCGAAGTACGGTGGAGCTGGCTTCATCTACTTTCCTGGCGAGGGCCATCGTTTCCTCTTCCAGTTTTTCTGCAGATACTATTCGGTTCACCAATCCATAGTCTTTTGCCTCCTGTGCGCTGATGGGTTCACCAGTGAGGAGCATCTCCATCGCTTTCTTTAGTGGCACGGCGCGGGCGAGGGCGACACCGGGCGTGGTACAGAACAGGCCGGTCTTGACACCGGGCGTGGCGAAGGCGGCGTTCTCGGAGGCGACGACGAGGTCGCAGGTGGCGGCGAGCTGGCATCCGGCGGCGGTGGCGAGGCCCTGCACCTGGGCGATGACCGGCTGGGGTAAGAGCCGGATGGCTTCCATCATGCTGGAACACAGCGCGAAGATGGCGGCTGCTTCTGTCTCGGTGGAATCGCGCAGTTCTTTGAGGTCGTGACCGGAACTGAAAACGGACCCCTCGGCGCGAATGATGGCGACGCTTATCGAGGTATCGCCAGCGATGCGGTCGAGATGGCCTTTCAGGGCGGTCATGGTGGCACGCGAAAGGACGTTGCGCCGCCTGGCCTCGGCAAGGGTGAGGATGGCGATGCTACCGACCGTCTCGTAGGCGACGGTTACGGTAGATGGGTCAGTTGATACGCTTTTCGTGGCCACTCCACTCCTTCTCGCGCAGGATGTACTTTTGAATCTTACCAGTCGCCGTCTTGGGAAGGTCGCCGAACTCAACGTGCTTGGGCGCTTTGAAGTGCGCGATACGGTCGCGACAGAAGTCTATAACTTCCTGTGAGGTTACGGCGGCATGGGGCTTTTTGACGACGAAGGCTTTGGGCACCTCACCCCACTTCTGGTCGGGCACGCCGACGACGGAGACTTCAAGGACGGCGGGATGCTCCATGATGACCTTTTCGACTTCCTGACTGGAGATGTTTTCGCCGCCGGAGATGATGATGTCCTTGGCGCGGTCTTTCAGCTCGATGTAGCCGTCGGAGTGCCATACGGCGAGGTCGCCGGAGTGGAACCAGCCGCCTCGGAAGGCCTTGGCGGTGGCGTCGGGATCGGTGAAGTAGCCGGTCATGACGTTGTTGCCGCGCATGACGACTTCGCCGATAGTTTCGGCGTCGCGGGGGACGTCGTTCATGTTTTCGTCCACCACGCGCAGGCCGGGGTCGGTCATGGCGAAGGATACGCCCTGTCGTGACTTGAGCTTGGCCCGTGCTTCGGCGGACAACTCATCCCATTCGGGTTTGACGGCGCAGATGGTGTGCGGGCCGTAGGTCTCGGTGAGGCCGTAGGCGTGGAGGATGTCGGCGCCCATGCCCTCCATGGTCCGGATGACCTGTGGTGCAGGCGGCGCACCGGCAGTCATGATAGTGAGACCCTGGAGGCTTCGTCCTTCGGCTGCGGGAGACGAGTACAGGGCGGTAAGGACGGTTGGTGCGCAGCACATATGCGAGACCTTTTCGGCTTTGATGAGGTCGTAGACCTTGACGGGGTCTATGCGGCGGAGACAGACGTGGGTGGCGCCGACGGCGGTGACGCCCCAGGTGTAGCACCAGCCGTTGCAGTGGAACATGGGAAGCGTCCAGAGGTAATTGGAGCGCATGTTGATGCCAGCCTCAAGTATCTCGCCGAGGCCGTTGAGGTAGGCGCCGCGGGCGTGGTATTCGACGCCTTTGGGCATGCCGGTGGTACCGGAGGTGTAGTTGATAGTAATGGTGTCGAGCTCGGAGTTGAGGTCGGCACGGTGCTCGCCTTCGGGCGCGGAAGCGAGAAACTCTTCATAGTCGGGGCCAGGTATGTCGTCTGCTTTAGGAAATTCATCCACAACCTGCACCCAGGTCTTGACGTTGGGCACCTGGTCTCTCACGGCACGAATGGTGTCGGTAAACTCGGAGTCGAAGACCATGGCCTTGGCACCGGAGTGGTTGAGGATGTAGGCGATTTCGCGAGGCGAGAGGCGGATGTTGATGGCAACAAGGACGGCGGCGATGCGCATGGGGCCGTAGTGGCCTTCGAGCATGGGCGGGATGTTGGGTACGAGGAAGGCGACCCGGTCGCCACGTTGGATGCCGATGGACTTGAGCGCACCGGCGAGACGGTTCACACGGTCGTTGAAGTCGGCGTAGGTGTATCGCTTGTTCTTGTAGACGACCGCGGTCTTTTCCGGATAGACGAATGCACTCCTGTCCAGGAAGGAGATGGGAGTTAGGTTATGAAACGATACGCCCTGGGTCATAGTCCGCCTCCACTTCAGGCAGGGGTTACGGGGTGCCTTTCAGGTGCGATTATACGGGTGGTGGCGGCAAGGCATCAACCAAGGGACACAGTGAAGAAAGGGTAAAAGGGTGCTGGTGAAGGCGAGGACTTCTAGTTCAGGTTGACGATTGTGTTGAACTCGGCGGGGGTGGCCTTATCAATGTTGAGGACGGCACCCTGAAGAGGCTTCACTTCAATTTTGAAGCTGCTGGACGTGCCTAGGGGCGTGGACAGGCCAGTGAGGGTCACGGTGAATTCGACGCGTTCACCCGTTTCTAACAGGTTTCCTGAACCGACCAGCCAAGTGGCTGCCCATTCGGAGGTAGACAGGTTCCTGCTCTGATTTTCATCTATGTAGGTGACGACAGCTATACCGGAGCCGGAGTTGGCAAGGTTGACGGCTCCGCCGCCAGCCGAGTTGGTAACCTGGAACGTGATAGTGTCAATCTGGGTAAGTCCCGGATTAGGCCTGCCAATGATGCTTCCACGAAGCTGCAATGTTGAAGACGTTGCCTCTAAACTCTGAATTATTTCCTCTTTAGACTGCTCGGAGCTTAGAAGGCCAGTGGTGAGCACGGCAAAGGCAAATACAGCCGCTACGACCACGAACGCGATAAGTACGATAGCGGTCTCGAGGCCGGTAATGCCTTTGTCGTTTTTCCAAAAGCTGCGCATCATATACATCGTGGGTAAGTATACCCTTTCGCCTAATTACCTTATACGAGAAATAAGTGCTCTTAATTGGAAAGACGACCGGAGGCAT
>JAQBWG010000092.1 GCA_027625225.1 Chloroflexota bacterium
GCTTTTGTTGCGGGCGTAGAAGGAAGCCGAGTTATTTCTTCTTTTCGAAGGCGTAGGCGTAGCTGGGGCTGGCGACTCTGCCGCCTTCGACGATGACGTAGTCACGTTGCATGGCCTCGCCGTTGAAGAAGCGGGTGAGGCAGTCGCGGATGCCGTCGGCGTAGCGCTTCTGGGCTTCGAGCGTGGTGCCGGAGACGTGCGGCGTCATGGCGTGGTTGGGCATGGTGCGCCAGGGGTGGTCGGCAGGTGCGGGCTGGGGGTACCAGACGTCCCCAGCGTAGGCTGCGACGTGTCCCGACTTGAGGGCGGCTACTAAGGCGTCGGTGTGGACGATGCGGCCGCGGGCGGTGTTGACGATGTAGACACCCTTTTTGAGGCTGGCGAGGCGCTTTTTGTTGAAGAATTCCTGGGTGGCGGGGGTGAGCGGGGCGTTGATGCTGATGATGTCGCAAATGGGGAGCATGGCTTCGAGGGGCATGTAGCGTGTGCCCACGACCTGCTCTTCGACGGTGGTCATACGGCGGTTGTCGTAGTAGTAGCAGGTGACATCGAAGGGCTTCAGCCGGGCGGCGACGCGCTGGCCGATGCGGCCCATGCCGAAGATGCCGACGACTTTGTCTTCGAGGTCGTGGGAACGGGCGGCGACCTTGGCGATGTCCCATCCGCCGCCGATGACTTCCTCATAGGCAGGGATGTAGTTGCGGACAAGTGCGAGTATCTGCATGACGACGTGCTCGGCGACGCTGACGACGTTGCTGCCGGTGACTTCGGCGACGTCGATGTTGCGCTCGGCGGCTGCGGCGAGGTCGAAGTGATCGGAGCCGACGCCCGCGGTCAGCAGCAGCTTGAGCTTGGGGGACTTGGCGATGCGCTCACGGGTGACGTAGGCGGGCCAGAAGGGCGTGGCGATGCAGACGTCCGCGTCTTTGAGGTGCTTTTCCATCTCGGTTCCGGTGTCGGAGATGGAGACGAGGGTGTGGCCCTTGGACTCGACGAACTCACGTATGCCGAGGGCGTTCTCGACGCAGCCAAGTAGTCTCGGCTCTTTTTTGGCGGCAGGCCCGCCGGGGTAGGTTACTAGAAGAATTTTCATGTCCAGTTCCTCCTCGTATAGGGATTCGCGGCAAGGATACGCTTCGAATCCCATCCGTGCAAGGACGGTGGATGGAGGAATCCAGAAGGCGGTGGGCGCTAAGAAAGGTATTTCTTTGGGATTTCGGCTCCAACGGTGAACTGCAGGCGACCGAGACGAACCATTTGATAGACGTTGATGCGGAAGTCGGGGTTGACGCAGGTGTGGATGTAGGCTTCCTGTTGAGTGAATCCGTAGTCGTCTACCAGCCACTGCATGAGGTCCTGCACGGCGGAGTGGACGGCGGTCTCCAGCGGACGGTAGGAGTAGACGGAGACGATGGATTCGGGCTTTACAAGCCGCATGAAGGGAATCTTTTTGTTCTTGATGACGCGACAGGAGGCGGTGAGGGTGACGGCGGTCTCGTCGGCTGCGCCGTAGTACTCGGTGTCGCCCTGGGAGCCGTGGCCGTCGCCGATATAGAGCAGGCCGCCGGTGTGGTAGACGTTGACGAGGACTTTGGTGCCTTCCTTCACGTCGCGTATGTCGAGGTTGCCGCCCCAGGGACCCTGTCCGACGGCTGAAGTCTCGACTTCGCGCTCGGGGGCGCAGCCGATGGTGCCCATCATGGGCGCGAGGGGCCAGGAGTGACGGTCGTTGAGGATGCCACGGCCGTCGCGGGTGGTGCCGGAGGGGCCGGGTTCGTGCTTGATGATGTGGACGGTGCCCTTATTGAGTTCGTGCCAATGGGACGAATCACCGAGGGGGCCGATGTCCTTATCGTAAAGCGTCCAGCCGTACTCGATAGGCTCGATGGTTTCGAGGGTGATTTCGAGGAGGTCGCCCTTCTCGGCACCCTCGACGAAGATGGGGCCGGCGATGGGGTTGCCTTTGATGGGTTCGCTGTTCCATTCGGGAGACTTACGCAGTTTGGTGTAGTCGGCGGTCGATTCGATGAGACCGGAGCCGGCGTCCCAGGTCTCGACTGCAAAGGTCTCTCCCTGCTTGACGTGGAGGAGTGGCTTGTCGCGCCAGTTGAACTCGTATTTGAGAGCCTTATCGCGGGTGATTTTCTGCATGGTGTGCCTCCGATGTGTGCTACTCGTGCGATTTGTCGCGCATCTTAACGCGAATCGTCTGGGGTGGAAAGCGCGGAACAAATCGAAGGGGGCGTGAGTCATATATCACAGGACGCACAGTCCAAAACTACAAGAAACAGAGGATACAAATACAAAAACATGGAAACGAAGAAGTTGGTGCTGGCCGGTTCAGGGCTGGTGGCAGCGATGGCCCTGAGCATCGGGGTGTACGCAGGTGGGGTTTTCGACGGCAATGCTCCCAATCAGCCGACAGAGGTTGGAACGGTAGGCATGGTGCTGCCGGGGTACGAGAATACGGTGTCGGACACTGATATCGACCTCGCCGGTGGGATTCGCGAGGAGGGCTCGGGTGAGGACCAGGATGCGGCAGGCCGGGCGTTCCCGGGGTACGAGCATATCTCGGACACGCCAGGGCAGGAGATGGAGCCTGAACTGGGACACCAGTCGTAAGCCCCTTCCAACCACCACAGTTTTTAGCGAGAGGCCCGTTATATCACGGGCCTCTCGCTTTTCGGGTATCTTGAATAGCGAACCGACCGGAAGAACCCCGGCATCTAAATAAGTAACTGTATTTGGAGGGTGCGATATGCCCGCGGTATCTGTACAAGACGTAACGAAATTGCCTCGTATCCCGGTGGTGGACACGAAGCTGAGGGAGCGGAGTGTGGTGAAGGTAGTGGACGCGCCACGCATGCTGGAGGGCGAGGGGTTCGAGGTGCGGCGGGCGTTCTCAGGAGTAGACCTGAGCCTGGCAGATCCGTTTTTGCTGCTCGACCATCTGGGCGCTGTGGAGTATTCGCCGGGAGAGGCGAAGGGCGCGCCTGACCATCCCCATCGAGGGTTCGAGACCGTGACGTACATGATGGACGGGAAGCTGGAGCACCGCGACTCGAACGGCGGCGGAGGCGTTATCACGGACGGGGCGACGCAGTGGATGACGGCGGGCGCGGGCATCGTCCATTCGGAGATGCCGACACAGGACTTAGTCGCGAAGGGCGGGCTGTTCCACGGGACGCAGTTGTGGGTGAACCTGCCGAAATCGCTGAAGTGGTCGGCCCCGGCATATCAGGACATCACGGGCGACAAGATTTCGCTGCTGGCGTCGGACGATGCGGGGGCGTACCTGCGGCTCATCGCGGGCGAGTTGGCGGGACATGCGGGGCCGGGGAACACGCGGACGCCTATCACGTATGCGCATGCGACGGTCGCGCCGGGCGCGCGGTTACAGACGCCGTGGCGGACGGATTTCAACGCGCTGGTGTACGTGCTGGCGGGAAGGGGCCGTGTGGGCAGTCAGGGCGGCGGGATGGCGATTCAGGAAGGCCAGCTCGCGGTGCTAGGGCATGGGGACTATTTGACGATTTCGGGCGACGAAGTGCTGGACAGTCCGTCGCCGACGTTGGAGGTTTTACTTATGGGCGGGCTGCCGATACGGGAGCAGATCGCGTGGTACGGGCCGTTCGTGATGAACACGCGCGAGGAGTTGATGCAGGCGGTGCAGGACTACCAGGCGGGCAAGATGGGGAGCATCCCGGCGAGGGAGCGGAGCCTCGGTGGTGAGGCAGGAAGATAGACGGGGCTGCCACTGACGCAAGGCACGAGGCCTACAGTACGGAAGAGTTACACTACTTAAGTGGCGAAGCCTGGCTTATTCTCAGTATCGCTTCCTGCATTTTCGGGTTTCCTGCGACGATTCTCATCTGAAACAGTCGGAGCACGGCTAAGAAGTCCCTAACTTCTGAAACTTTGTTTTCGGGGCCAACGGCGATTTCCAAGAATTCCTCGAGGACGTCCCCTGCGTATTCGGATACGGGCTTCGTGTTAACAAGATTGTCGAGGTACTCAACAATCTTTTCAAACTCACCGTTGTCGAGCCAAACTCCCTTGCAGCGAGTGCATCTGTCTATGACGATTCCGGAGTTTTCATAGGTCAGGGAGTCCATCTTTATCGAACACTTGGGGCACTGTTCGTTAGCTTTAGCAACGGCGAACTTGTCTGCCTCCTCGTCGAACAGGTCGAAGTCGAGCCACCGTAAATCGTCGTCCGTCTTGTCCTTAGCTTTTCTCAACTCGTGCCGGTCGAACCATCTGCCGCTGCACTTGGAGCACTCGTCAAGTGCAATTCCTTTGAAGTCCATGTGTTGCAGATTGCTGTTGCAATTCGGACATTGCATCGAATTCACGTCCAAAGACATTCTCCTCAGTTGCGGCGAGCACCGCATTTTGAACCCGCTCATCTTACCAGAAGCGTGGGTTTGCCCACCCTATGGGGTTGAGAGCTATTGCTTCCAGCCGTCACGGATGGGGTGCTGCCAGGCGCGCATGCCGCCGTCGACCATGAGCATGTGCCCGTGGACGTGGTAGGCCTCGTCGCTCAGCAGGTACACGGCAGCGCCAGCGCAGGAGTCGGCGTCGGGGATGAGGCCGTTCGGGGTGTGGTGCTTCACCCAGGCGACCTGGGCGGGGTCGTCGTTCAGCCCGGCGTTGGCGTGGGTCATTATCATGCCGGGGGCGAGTCCGTTCACGCGGATATTCTTGGGGGCGAGGGCGACGGCGAGGGTCTTCACCATCATCTCCACGCCTCCCTTGGCGACGTCGTAGTCGGAGATGCCTGTTTCGGCGAGCTGCCCGTTGATGGAGCCGACGATAACGACGCGGCCTTCGGCGTTGCGGGCTTGCCAGTGTTTGGCGAAGCGCTGGGTGAGGAAGTAGGGGAAGGCGACGTTGAGGCGGTGGGTGCGCTCGAACTGGGCGAGAGAGACGTCCTCGAACTCGGCAAACTCGGCGCCTCCGGCGTTGTTGACGAGCAGGTCGAGGTTGGGGAAGTGCTTTGTCGCTTCGGTGAAGACCTTTTCGACGGCAGCATCTGTGGGGCTGGCGAGGTCGGCGGCGACGAATCCGGTACGCACGCCACGCTTCTTGCATTCGGCGATGGTGTACTGGGCGTCGGCTGAAAGGGTGCGGGCGTGCACGACGATGTCCACGCCGAGGCCCGCGAGCGCGACGGCGATGGCGCGTCCGATACCTTTGCTGGAGCCGGTGACGAGGGCGGCGTGGCCTTTGAGTTCGAACATGGTTACTCCCTTATTTAGGGTGATAGATTCCAACGTATGCGGAATCTATCACCAAACGCTCCAGCCGCCGTCGACGCGGAGGTCCTGTCCGGTGATCCAGGCCCCGGCGGGCGAGGCGAGGAGGGCGACGGCGCCCTTGAGGTCTTCGGGGATTCCGAGACGGAACAGGGGCGTGCGCTTGCGGAGGTTTTCCAGCAGGACTGGGTTGACGCCGGGCTTGGGTATCTGTCCGGGGCTGATGCAGTTGACGGTGACGCCGAATTCGCCTAGCTCGGAGGCCATGGCGCGGGTGAGGTTGATGACACCGCCCTTGGCGGGGAAGTAGCCGATGGAGGAGCGCTTGTGGTCGGGTGTGTAGAGGCGCCGGTCGGTGCCCATGCCGCCGTGGATGGAGCCGAGGGTGATGATGCGTCCGTGGCCCTGCTTGACCATGACTTTAGCGGCGCTCTGAGCGCAGACGAAGGTGGAGAGGATGTTCATGCGGACGCTTTCCCAGAAGGCGTCGACGTCTGCCTCGGGGATGTTGGCGTCGGGCCTGCTGCCTCCGGCGTTGCAGACGATGGCGTCGAGCCGACCGTGCTTCTTCACCACGCCGTCTATGAGGGCGGCGACCTGGGCTTCGTCGGTGGCGTCGCAGCCCTCGGCCTCGACCTTGAGGCCGTTCTTGCGTAGTTTGGCGGCGACCTGTTCGCATACCTCCTTGCGGCGGCTGGCGATGACGACTGACGCGCCGAGTTCGGCAAGGGATTCGGCCATGGCGGTGCCGAGGTGGGTACCGCCGCCGGTGACGATGGCGGCCTGGCCGGTCATATCGAAGAGGTCTTGAACTTTACTCATGGTTACACTGTTCCTGCGAGAGTGGGTCGCTATGTGTTTCCGAATTCTACGGGTAGGCGGGAACTTTTCCAAATCGGGCAGCGTCAGTATATGTGAACGGACACAGAATCCGGAATATCAAACGAGACGGTGTGTCGAGAGGAGGCGCATCATGGATATGGTTCTTGCAGCATGGATGGGGCTCATACTGGTGGGGGCAGGGATGGTCGGCGGCGGCTTGACGACATATATTAGGGGCAAAGAACGAGTAGCACAGAAGATAGGGGTATCCGCTTTCATGATGGGCATCGCTATGTGGGGAGTAGTGCTGGCCACAGCTCAGACGAGCATCAGCCTCGCTTAGTTTCCTGATAGCGAAAAAGAGCCTTCTTCATGGAATGGGGTTGGATAGTCCTCATCGTATTAGCTGCAGCAGGTGCGGCTTTTGTCGCAGGTGGCTTGGTGGCGTACTTCAAGGGCGGCCGAGCGCTGGTAAAGGCGGTTGGCGCGGGTTCGGTGGCGGCTGGCATCGTGATGCTGGCATTGGTGGTGGCGACGGTGCCGGTGACACGTACGGTTAGCAATGGCTATTCGCCGGAGCCGGTGGTGGAGACGGGGTAGAGGAGCAGAAGCTTTTAAGAAAGGGGCGGTTCATTAAACGAACCGCCCCTTCTCGTTTAGAGCCCCTGTTTTAGCTGTTCGGCCTGCCAGTCGTAGTCCACGTTGCCGCTGTAGAAGCGGTCGGGGTTCTGGACGGCCCATATCTGCTTGCGGATGACGTAGTTGTCGGGCTCGAGCGCGATGGTTTTGCGCCACTCGGCGATGGCTTCGTCAACCTTGCCTTCGCGGTAGAGCTTCTCACCCGTGCGGAAGTGTGCGTTGGCTTTGGTGTGCGTGTCGTCAAGCACGTCCGATTCGGGCTGCTCGGCGTTGCCGATGCCGCCGCTGGTGGCGAACTCTTCAACGAGTGCGCGGGTGCGTGGCTTTTTCACGTCGAAACCGCTGAGTTCCTTATACAAAACCACCCCAGTTTCGTCTACGAGATAGCCGTTGGGGATGGCCTTGAATCCGTAGTGGTCGCCGAGCATGTTTTCTTCGTCAACGACGGTGGTGAAGTCGGCGTTCGCCTTTTCGGTGTAGGGGCGCGCCCTTTCCGGGCCCTGGAC
>JAQBWG010000093.1 GCA_027625225.1 Chloroflexota bacterium
AGAGCGGGCCCAATTATGTGGGCCCGCTCTTTGATTATTCTAAGTCTAGACTTCTATACGAAGTGGTGTATTTACTTCGCAGCCGCGCTTAGATTGGCCCCGGGGGTGAAACCCACGCGCTTATGGGCAGGAACGGTGATTAGAGAACCGGCCTTGCCTCCGCGGATGGGTCGAACCTTGCGGGCTTTGACCTTGCGCACTTCAAAGGTACCGAAACCGGTGATAACCACGCGGTCTCCAGAACCAAGTGCTGCCTGGATGCTGTCCAGAACGGCGTTCAAGGCCGATTCACCCTGTGCCCTGGAACCACCAAGTTTCGACGCCACTCGGGCGGTCAGGTCGCTCTTCCTCAATGTAGCCATAAAAGCTGCTCCCTCCTTGTTTAATTGAATTCCTCAATATTCGAGGCCTTTACTCACCCTTGCCTGCGCTACGATGGGTTCGCTGGCCTCGCTAGCACCGCACGAGATGGTATGTGCTTCCGGCCCCTGTGTCAAGTCCTCGAAGTGAGGTCTAGCCGCTCGCCATGCGGTTCTTTGTGTTACAACTAGTAGCTCTAGCTATGCTACAATCCACCGCCGGGTGAGGGGATTTACCATGCAAACGAAACAATACGACATAGCTATCGTTGGTGGCGGCATCATCGGCCTTGCGACCGGTATGCGGTTGGCAAAAGAGTTTCCAAACCTCAAGACGGTTGTCCTTGAAAAGGAATCCAAAGTGGCCCAGCATCAGACAGGCCATAACAGCGGCGTCATCCACGCGGGTATCTACTACGCTCCGGGCTCACAAAAAGCCAACTTTTGTGCCGAGGGTGGACGGCAACTCCGTCAATTTTGCGATGAACACAGCATTCCGTACGAGATGTGCGGCAAGGTCATCGTCGCTATCAACGATGCCGAAGTGCCGAGGCTCGAAGAACTGCACCGCCGGGGAACGGCGAACGGCGCTAAGGGGTTGGAAATGGTCGGCCCTGAGCGCCTTCGCGAGCTTGAACCTCATGCCGCCGGAGTAAAGGCCGTCTTCTCGCCCAATACCGGCATTATTCAGTTCAGCAAGGTGTCCGAATCGTATGCGGATGTCATGCGGACGCACGGTGGCGATATCTCGCTGGGCACACGTGCCCTGTCCATTACCCGAAGAGATGGCCGGATGTTCATCGAAACGAACACCGGCACACTATCGGCAAAGCACATCATCAACTGCGCAGGGCTTCACGCCGACAAGGTCGCACGGATGATGGGCGTCGACATCGGCGTGCGAGCCATCCCCTTTCGGGGCGAATACTTCTCCATCAAGCCGGAGCGAGCGCATCTTGTTCGTAGCCTTATCTACCCTGTACCCGACCCTAGAATGCCGTTCCTCGGTGTGCATTTCACCAAGCGCATAACTGGCGAAGTCGAGGCAGGCCCCAACGCCGTGCTCGCATTCGCCCGCGAAGGATACAAAAAGACCAGTTTTAGTCTGGGAGACACGATGGGGATGCTCAGTTTCCCCGGTTTCTGGCGTATGTCACGAACCTACTGGAAAACTGGGTTCGACGAGCAGTACCGTTCGTTCATGAAGGGTGTGTTCCTCAGATCGCTTCAAACTCTCGTACCGGATATCCAGATGTCTGACCTTGGGGAGCCCGGTTCGGGCGTTCGCGCTCAGGCCGTCGACCGCAACGGCAAATTGTTGCAGGATTTCAGTATCGCAGAGACGGAGAACGCCATCCACGTGCTCAGTGCGCCGTCCCCCGGTGCGACAGCGTCGCTGACCATCAGCCGCTACATCGTGGATAAAGCGCAGACCTCGTTCGGTCTGGGCTAATGCATTACCAGGCCGCCGTCCACGTTGATGGACTGGCCGGTGATGTTTCTCCCGCCGGGGCCAGCGAGATATACAGCCATGGCAGCGATGTCCTCCGGTTCGTTCTGACGACCTAGCGGGATGGGCGCCGTCCGGCGTTTGATGAAGTCGTCCGTAGACTCGTTGTGCACCTTCGCACCCTGCAGAATGATATTGTCGCCCAAAGGCGTGTCGGTAATGCCCGGGCATATAGCATTCACGTTGATGTTGTGCTGCCCCAGTTGCAACGCGGCCACCGACGACATGACGATAACGGCCGCCTTGCTGGCTGCGTAAGCCGCGTTGGAACCGCCGGGGAACGCCTTGCCGGAGATGGATGCGATGTTGATGATGCGCCCGCCGTTTCCCTGCTCAATCATCTGTCGTGCCGCCCTCTGCATGGCGAAAAACGTCCCTTTGGCGTTCACTCTGTGCATCGAATCCCAGTCAGCCTCGGTCAGTTCCATGATGGGCGCGTAGCGGGTGACACCGGCGTTGTTCACCATCACGTCCAGGCTGCCAAACTCGCGCACCGTCTCGGTAATCATCCGGTCAATATCGGCCATGCTCGACACGTCGGTCTTCAACGCCAAGCTCTTGCGGCCCAGTTTTTCGATTCCAGACGCGGCTTCCTTGGCTTTCTGCTCGTTCAAATCAGCAATCGCAACATTAGCACCCGCCTCTGCCAGTGCCAGTGCGATGGCCCTGCCGATGCCCTGACCCGCGCCGGTGACTATCGCCCGTTTGCCTTTCAAATCCGATATGTCCATACCTCAGCCTCTTAACAAAATCGGTTACTTGGCGATGATACCGCCGTCTATCACCAACTCCGCGCCGGTCATGTAGGCCGACTCGTCCGACGCCAGGAACACGATGGACTGTGCGACCTCCTGTGAGGTGCCCAATCGGCCCATCGGTATCCAGTCCAGCCGTGGATCGTCGCCGCCCGAGTCGAGCACCTGGTCGACGGCCCAGCGCGACAACGGTGTGTCGATTTCGCCAGGGTGAAGGGAGTTTACGCGGATGTTGTCCTTGGCGTACTGGATGGCTGCTGCGCGGGCTAGTAGACGGTTCGCGCCTTTGGCCGCTGCGTAGGGTGCGCTAAACCCGCCGCCTATCATGCCGTCGGTGGAGGACAGGATGACGATGGAGCCGCCGCCGGACTTTTTCATGACCGGGATGCAGTGCTTCATTCCCAGGAATGCACCCTTCGCGTGGATGTCCATCATGGTGTCCCACTGTTCGAGCGTTGTGCGCTCTACGGTGCTGCCCGTGGTTGTTCCGGCAGCGTTCACAATGATGTCCAGGCACACGAATTTTTCCACTGTCACGGCGACCACTTTTTTCCAGTGGTCCTCGCTGCTGACCTCGTGTTTGACGAACACCGCCTCGGCACCGGTCTTTCGTATCTGGGCGGCAGTTTTCTCGCCCTTTTCGGCGTTCATATCGGTGAGAACGAGTTTCGCGCCTTCTTTGGCGAACATCCACGCTGTAGTGCCGCCGATGCCCATCAGCTCGCCCTGCACACCCATTGCCGCACCGGTGATGATGGCGACCTTGTCTTTTAAACGCATCAGGCGTTCTCCAACGTAACTTCGACAAGTGGGCTGTCTTTCAGCCATTCGGTTAAGTCCCAATCCCTGCCTTCGAGCTCGCGCATACGGGTGAGGATGCATTTACGTTCGGGCGAATCGGTTATGGGCGTGGCACGGGCGGGCAAGTCGGCCTTGACGGATTCTTTGAGATGAAAGGTGAACTCCGGTTCGGCGAGCATATTGGCGTACCAGTCGCGGGTACCAGGTGTACCGGTGATGTAAAGCACGCCGTCCACGTTGTGAAACCAAATCTCAATCTTGCGGGGCTTGCCACTTTTGCGGCCCTTAGTGGTGATGTCTATGGTCAGGTCGTTTTCGAGGGCCTTTTGAATCTGTTCGTCCATGATTTCTCCTAATAAGGTCAACTAAGAATCAACGCAGAAGCATCCTGTAGGCATCTAGGCATCCTGTCCCTGGCGGAACAGGTCTACGACCTCCTTACGCTGGGCGTCGGTGTAGAAGCGGCCTTTCGTGCTCACCCACTGCAAGGATGTTTCGATGGACTTGTCGAACCAGGCGGCGGCCTCTTTTTTTTCGTCGCTGTCCGCGCCGCAGGTCACGTACACGGGACTGGTGTGGGCGAAGATAGGCTGGGCGAAACTGTCGCGGACGTTGCCTGCCTGCCGCGCGGCTATCCAGCCGTCGGATTTCACCGGCATGTCGGCTGCCAGCCTGCCGCTCTTCGAGCCTTCGGGGAAATCCTGCGATGCGATTACCTTGCCGTTTGCGATAAGTTCGACTTGCGAGACGGGATAGTGCGATGTCCATGTGGCAATGGCGGACAGTTTACTGCCCTGCGAAGCCTGTATATCGTCGCCGGGAACCTTGCCATCCACCTGCAACTCCAGCGCAGGGCCGTTGGTGATGAAGGTGTTGCCCTTCTTGAGCGCGGAGAGCCACGAGTCGTACTCGAACGCGCCGCCGGTCTGCGCGTAGACCCGGTTGGCGGAGCAGATGTACCAGTCGGAGCCGGTGGATGCGGGCAGGCGGATGCCAGCGTTGAGCATACGGTAGTAGATGTCGTACTCAGGGTCCATCCAGTATGGGTCGAACAGGTTGAATGCATCCACTTTGCCGAGAATCGCTGCGACGGGCGCCTCCATGCCCTGGCCGTTGTGGCACCAGATGACGATGCCGCCCTGCCGCCTGGTGTCGTCGCAGGCGTAGCTGAGCGGCGGGTAGTCGGGTTCGAAGGGGTCGACCAGCACTCCCCTGCTCATGGGTTGCACGGCGTTACGCAGGTTGAGCAGCATCACGTGGCCGTAGCCGATGTCCCACGGCCCAGGCGCGTTGTGTCGTGTCTCCTCGCCGGACTGGACGTAGTGGTGCGCAGACGAGAATTCGCTCAGCATGCCAACGGGATATTTATTGGTTGCGTAGGGTAAGTCCCAACGTTTGAGGATGCTCACTGCGGTCATGCGGAGGTCTTCAACGCGGGGGTCGAGACGGAGACGGTCGTCCGGGCGCTTCTCTTTCTCGTCGTAGTGAATGTGGGTGTTGCCCGGATGCCAGCCGTTGTCTCCGAGTTGCGTCCAACGCTCCAGAACGATGTCCACGGTGGCGGTGCCTTTGGCGGGAGCGGCGACTTCTAGCTGGACGGGTATATATTCGGTGCCACGTTCCACCACGATGCGGGTCGTCCCCCGCTCGGCCTCGACCTCGAAGGCGCTGTCGGCGTAAAAGAAGGGGTCGCCGGTGCCCACCTTGAGGATAGCGCCGGAGGGGTGGGCGAACATGCCCTGCGAGGTGATGACCTGCACACGCGCCGCCACCGGCTGGCCGGTCGCCTTGTCTATGATTTTTCCGCTTATCTTACCCATGTGTTTAGTCGCCAGATTGTACCGCATTGGGACGTAAAATCGGCCTTCGGCAATGATATACTCTGCGCCGCACGAGACACACATGGAGGACGATATGCCGAAGACAAACCTGAAGGGCAAGGTACAGACGGTACTCGGCCCTATCTCACCAAACGACCTGGGCATTACCCTGACACATGAGCATCTGCTGCTCGACCTGGGGTGCTACTTCAAGATGCCCGAGGAGGCGAGCGAACGGGAGTGGGTACACGCCCCGCTTACCATGGACCGCTTGGGCAAGATTGCGCCGCGCTGGAGCTACAACCTGGACACGCAGCAGCTTTTGGACGAGAAGCTGGCCATCGAGGAGGTGCTGCGGTTCAAGTACGAGGGCGGCAGCTCGCTTGTCGAAGCCACAAGCATGGGCATCGCGCGCGACCCGCTGGCGTGGGCCCGCATCTCCCGCGCGACCGGTCTCAACGTCATCATGGGATCAAGCCACTATGTCCCCGTTTCCTACCCGGCAGATATGGATAGGCGCTCCGAAGACGAAATCACAAAATACATCATACGAGACGTCACGGTCGGGGTTGGGGACACGGGCATCCGTTCCGGCATCATCGGTGAAATAGGTAACTTTTGGCCCAGCGACAAGACGCAAGACAGAGTGTTGCGGGCGTCGGCCCGGGCCCAAAAAGAAACTGGCGCGCCCATCCTCATCCATCCCGGTTTCGGTATGGAGTCGCCGCCGCACATCCTGAACGTGCTGAGCGAGGCGGGCGTCGACCTATCCAACGTCATCATGGGCCACCTCGACATTTTTACCGACAAAAAGTGGTTCAAAGACCTGGCCGATTCGGGCTGCTACATGGAGTTCGACAACTGGGGGTTCGAGGATACGACGGCGGGCACGGTCGCCGCACAGAGCATCACGGTGCCGAGCGACGTCCAAAGAATGGAGATGTACGAGTACCTCATCGACCAGGGGTTCGGGGAAAAGCTGGTGGTGGCGCAGGACGTGTGCTTCAAGATGCAGTACGCCAAGTACGGCGGCAAGTCGTACGACCACATCCTGGGGAACCTTGTACCGCGCATGCGAAAACGGGGATGGACGGACAAGCACCTCAACGACATCCTCATCGAAAACCCCAAGCGCGTCCTGACGTTCAAGTAGCGTATGCAGGTCGTCGGGTACTCGGATAGGCTGAGCGTCCGGCCGGGCGAGACGATTCGCTTCATGGTGAGTTGTCTCAACGACAGCTACCGGGCGGACATTGTGCGGCTTATTCACGGAGATACGAATCCGGACGGCCCTGGCTTCAAAGAGCAGCCCATCAAGACGGGCGTAAGCCGTAATTATCCCGGGCGGCTGCAACGCATCCGTCTCGGCTCGCACGTCATCGTTGAGGACACGCCAGTGTTGCAATGTGCAAAAGGCTTCACCATCGCCGCCTGGATATACCCCACGACTCCTCAGATAGGCACGCAGGGCGTGTTCACCAAGTGGTCCCGCGAGAACGGCGGCTACGGATTGTTCGTCGAGAACGGTGAACTGTCGCTTTGGGTGTCAGGCAAAGGCAAGGCGCCCAAAAAGCTTACCAGCGGCAAGAAGCTGCGGGCCAAGCAGTGGTACTTCGTGGCAGCATCGTTCGACGCTCAGACGGGCAAGGCGCGGCTGTGGCAGACGCCGCTGTCCAACTACGCCTTGGAGGACACCGGCGCCCTGGCGGAGGGAGTCTTG
The DNA here is from genome assembly GCA_027625225.1 of Chloroflexota bacterium. GTDB lineage: Bacteria > Chloroflexota > Dehalococcoidia > Lucifugimonadales > VGZR01 > VGZR01. The sequence continues at coordinate 6,966 of JAQBWG010000093.1, forward strand.
CGGGACAGACCGCGCGAGAGCGCAACGCCGCTGGTCATGGCAGGCCACTGGGGACGGGACGAGGACGGCGAAGAAACGGTGCTTGGCCACTACAACGGCAAGCTGGAGAACCCGCGGTTGTACGACAGGGCGCTGACTCCCGACGAAGTCGAGACATTGCAGCACGATGCGCCGGCAAGCAGCTTCGGCGGACTGGTAGCCACCTGGGATTTCTCTCACGACCCGTCGTCTGATGCCGTCGTGGACGCATCGCCGAACCGGT
>JAQBWG010000094.1 GCA_027625225.1 Chloroflexota bacterium
GAACGACCGCTCCCGGCCCGCCGCTCACGTGGTAGTTGCGGGCGGGGAAGTTCTCTCCTTCTTCCTGAAGGAAGCGGTAGAGATAGTAGTGATTCACGAAGCCGACCTCGACCTCGCCTGCACCGACGGCGGCGACGACACCGGTGTTGTTGCTATACTCCACGGCTTCGTTCGCTCTGATGGCTTCGAGCCACTGCCTGGTCTTCTCATCGCCCCATAGCACCCGCATGGCGGTGACCATGGCCTGGAGCGAACCGTTGGTTGGCGCCCAACCGATACGGCCCTTCCACTTTGGGTCGGTGAAGTCCCAGATGTCATCGGGTAAATCAGCTTCAGTCAAACTATCCGTGCTGTACACAACCACCCTGGCGCGACCGGAGATGCCGACCCACTGCCCCGATGGCGAACGGGCCCAATCGGGAACGAGCGACAGGATGTCCTGCGGGACGTTTGTAAACATGCCCGCCTCAGCGACGGCACCGAGGCCGCCGGGGTCTTGAGCGAAGAAAATGTCAGCGGGAGTGTTGTCGCCTTCTTCGAGAAGCGTGGCAGCTATTTCGGCAGTACCTCCGTACTTCACCAGAACTTCAAGCCCAGAGGCAGCTTTAAACTGTTCGATGATGGGGCCAACCAGAGATTCGCTACGTCCTGAATAGATGACCAGCTTGCCAGACGACTGTCCGGCTACAACGGTGCTCTGAGGTGTGGATTCCACTACAGAATCGTTCCCACAGGCAACTGCAAACATAAGTATGGCTATTATCGCCAAAATGCTAATAAATCCCCTTCTACCCAATACTTTCAGCACTTCCATTCCTCCTGAGATTCAGTACACAACCACATATCATTAGTTGTGCTTCATCACTATTTTAGTAAGGGTATGCTTAGTTTTTCTTCGTGTCAACACTATACGCCAAGAATTTTAGGTACAGCTTCTCTTGATAAGCCAGGGCGAACGAAGTGTGAAACAACTAACAAAGGCCTCCTGTGCATGGATTTGTACAGGAGGCCTTACAGCGGAATCTTTCGATGCACTAAGCTGCTGGAGGATTAGCGGTCTAGCGTTGTCTCTTTGCCCCAGATATCGTCTCCCGCCCCACCCGCACGGGCCGCACGGTCGAAGGCGTCAGTCCCGGCGGTGAAGCCACCATCCACAGGCAAAAGCGCGCCGTTGACGAACGAGGCTTCGTCAGAGGCGAGATACAACGCGGCGTTGGCGATATCGTCAGGTCGGGCAACCCTGCCCATCGGATACACGGTCGCGATGCGATCGAAGATGGTGGGGTCGGCTTTTTCGGCAGGAATCCAGAAATCAGTGCGGGTAGTACCCGGCGCGATAACGTTGGAGCGAACACCTTTGGGGCCGTACTTGACGGCAAGGTTTTTGGTGAGCATGACAACGCCCGCCTTGGCTGCGGCGTAGGCTTCGAGGCCAATACCGAGGAGGCCGTTGATGGACGCGATGTTCACGATAGCCGCACCCTTACTCTTGAGCAGTTCAGGCATGGCCGCCTTGCTACACAGAAAGGTGGGCTTGAGGGCGAAGTTCATATTCCAGTCCCACGTCTCTTCGTCAAGCTCTTCAAGTGTATCCCCTTTGCCTCCGCCGACGTTGTTCACCAGGATATCGAGTTTTCCGTAGGTCTTAACTGCCGTTTCGACCATGGCAACCGCGTCGGTATACTTCATGGCATCCATCTTTGCGAACGTGGCCTTGCCGCCGCCAGCCTCGATCTGTTTGATGAGATTGCCGGAACGTACAGGGTCGAGGTCGGCGATGACTACCGACGCGCCTTCCGCGGCGAACCGTGTGGCGATGGCACCGCCAATGCCGGAGCCGCCTCCGGTGATGATTGCAACTTTGCCTTTGAGTCTCATATCTGTTTTCTCCTCAGGTTCGATACGATAGTTTTCCTGCCTTCAGGCAACACAAGGGGCCTCCTCGAACAGGATGAAGGCCCCTGTGTGCACTAACTAGGCTTGTGTTACTTCTTTGCTTTTGTTTTGCTCTTAGCGGGAGCTTTCGTTTTTGACGGCTTCGTCTTTGACCCTGCCTTCATACGGGCCAGGTAGTCGGCCTTGGCGACATCCATCGCCTTGGACCGCAATGAGTTGAGGAAGGGCTCCATCTCCTCCGACCACTTTTGCGACACGTCCAAGCTCTTGGTGCTTCCCTGGAAATGCGGCATAACGTACCGGGCGACAAGTTCGTAGCTATGGTCGACCTGCTCACTCGTGCCCCACTCGGTTGCTTGGAGGAGCAGACGTCCGAAACCGCCCGACTCTTCGTCGAGACGCTTGATATGCGCTATGAGGTCGTCCGGCGTACCAACACACCAGCTTCCGTTCTCGACCATGTAATCGATAATCTGGTCGCGCGGGCCCTTGAAGTCGCTTTCCACTCCAAGAGTTTTCTCGAAGTAGTCACGCTGGTACATGCCAGCCTTTTCGCGAGCCTGCTCGATGGCTTCCTTACGGCTGTCGGCGAGGTGGACGTGAAGCACAAGGCCCCAGTCGTGTCGGTTGACCGTCTGTCCATGTTGGGCAGCCGACTCTTCGGCGATGGTCCAGAACTTCTTGTGGTCGGGAATCAGTCCCGGGAAACGCACGGTGTTCAATGACAGAATGGTTGCGCCGAACTTGCCGCCGGTTATCATGCCGGACGGAGATTGCGATGCGGCGACTGCAATGAGTGGGTGCGGCCTGGTGTAGGGCTTTAGGTGGGCGCGGGCTTCCCGGAGGGTAAACCATTCGCCTTCGTAGGTGATAGGTTCGTCTTCCGTCCAAAGACGCAGAATGATGCCGAGCGACTCTTCCATACGGCGGCGCTGCGTCGCGGGGGTGATGCCGAGCATGTACGCGTCGCCCACGAGTGCACCGGGACCGACGCCCATCATGATGCGGCCACGGGTAAGGTGGTCGAGAAGAGCAAAACGGTTGGCGACCATGAGCGGGTGGTGATAGGGAAGGCTGACCACACCGCTACCGAGTTTAATGTTTCGGGTGCGCTCGGCTGCTATCCCCATGAACATTTCCGGTGAGGCGATGATTTCCCAGCCTCCACTATGGTGCTCGCCTATCCAGGCTTCGTCATAGCCCAGTCTGTCGAGATGCTGAATCAGTTCGAGGTCGCGCTGAAGCGATGCGGTTGGATTCTCGTTCTGCATGTGAAACGGGGCCATGAAGATGCCAAACTTAAGACGCTCAGGAAGAGACATATCTACCTCGTTTATGTGGTGTTATCGCGGTGGATGAGATATCATCCCCGTCCACGACACATGGATTCTAGCACAGGGCATATCGCTCCACAACAAAGCTATTCCCTGATGTAGAGTGAGCAGTATGAAAGAAGAACGAACGCCCAACACCTCGCAGTGGGATGCTCATCTGTACGATGCCAAGCACGCCTTCGTCTGGAAATATGGCGCCGGCCTGGTAGAAATGCTCGCACCCAAAGCTGGCGAACGCATCCTGGACATCGGTTGCGGAACGGGCCACCTGACCGCCCAAATAGCCGAGGCGGACGCCGAGGTGACGGGTATAGACAGCGGACCGGACATGATTGCACAGGCTCGGAGAGGCTATCCGGCTCTCCAGTTCGAGGTGGCAGACGCAACGAAACTTCGGTATGAAGACGAGTTCGACGCAGTGTTCTCCAACGCCGCTTTGCACTGGATGAAGCCGCCGGAGCATGCTGTAACCGGCATGTGGCGGGCGTTGCGTCCGGGAGGACGGCTGGTGGCCGAGTTCGGTGGTCGCGGCAATGTGCAGACGATTGCAGGTTCGCTGGGGGCGGCCATCGAAAGCGTCGGGGTCAAATGGCGCTCGCCGTGGTATTTCCCAAGCGCAGAGGAGTACACTAACCTGCTCACCAAACAAGGCTTCGAGGTGAAGCACGCTGCGCTTACGGAAAGACCTACCCATCTCGAAGGTGGTGCGGACGGACTGCGGCTATGGTTGCAGATGTTCGGCGGGGTATTTTTCGAAGGTTTGTCCGAAGAGCAACGGACGGCCGTTACCATGCGAGTCGAAGAAGAACTGCGACCAGTGTTATTCCGGGACGGGATTTGGGTCGCTGACTACGTCAGGCTACGGGTCGTGGCCCTAAAGCCGAGTTAACGCCCAAGCAGGCGTTTGACCTCGGCAACCACCTCTCCTGAGGCAACTTCATTAGCTTGCTCGGAGGAACGTTCTTTGATTTCCACTACACCGTTCTTCAGGTTACGGGGGCTGACGACGACACGAACGGGGATGCCGAGCAGGTCAGCATCGTTCAGCTTCACCCCTGCCGATTCGGGCCGGTCGTCGTAGAGTACGTGGACGCCCTCTTTTTGCAGGGTGGTATAGAGTGCGTCGGCGGGCTTGGTCACCTCGGAGTCCTCGGACTTGAGTGCGCTGAGGATGACTTCGTAGGGTGCGATAGACGTCGGGAATAAGATGCCTTTGTCGTCATGATTCTGTTCGATGGCGGCGGCGAGGAGGCGGCCCAACCCGATGCCGTAGCAGCCCATAATGGCCGGCTGTTGCTTGCCGTCATTGTCCAGGAAGTGGGCTCCGATAATCTCGCTGTAGACCGTGCCCAGTTTGAAGACGTGGCCAACCTCTATGCCTCTTTTAGTGGTGAGTTTGGAATCGCATTTGATGCAGGTTTGGCCCTTCTCGACAAGGGTAATGTCGGCGACGATATTGGCCTGGAAGTCGCGCGGGTAGTTCACGTTCTTCAGATGGTGGTCGGCCTTGTTGGCGCCGGCAACGAAGTTGGAAAAGGTCTCGACCGAATCGTCGGCGACGACTTTCAAACCACCTTTGAGGCCAATGGGCGAGGCAAATCCCTGAACCAGACCGGCGGCTTTTACTTCTTCAGGAGTAGCAAGACGCAGGTCTTTAGCTTTGAGAGCCCGCTTGAGCTTGATTTCGTTCACATTGAAATGGCCGCGGATTACTGTCGATACGAGCTCGTCATCCGCGACATACAGCAGTGTCTTCAGTGTCTTATTCGTGCGCACATCCATGAACTTCGCGAGTGCCTCTATAGTTTTGATGGCAGGGGTGTGTACTTCTTCCATCGCTGCTTCGGGCTCGGGGGCCTGCCGGTGTTTCTTGGAAACGGCCTTCTCGCTGTTCGCAGCGTAGTCGCAGTTGGTGCAAACGACAATGGTGTCTTCGCCCGACCCGGCCAGCAGCATAAACTCGTGCGAGTCTTTACCACCGATGGCGCCGCTGTCCGCCTCTACCATGATGACATCGAGGCCGCAGCGGGCGTAGATGTTCTTATACGCTTGCACCATGGCGTCGTAGCTCTTGTCCAGGCCATCCTGGTCGACGTCGAAGCTATAGGCGTCCTTCATGTCGAATTCGCGGACACGGATGAGTCCGCCTCGGGGACGGGGTTCGTCGCGGAACTTGGTGTGTATCTGATAGAGGATGACCGGCAGGTCGCGGTAACTGCTGACGTTGTTCTTGACTATGGTGGTCAGCTCTTCTTCGTGAGTGGGAGCGACAAGCGTCCGGTCACGGCGGTCGAGTAGCTTGAACAGGTCGGGGCCGAAGGCCTCGGTGCGACCCGTGGTGTCCCACAGTTCGCGGGGTTGGAGGATAGAGAGGCGCAGTTCCTGACCGCCGGCAGCATCCATCTCCTCACGAATGATTTGTTCTATCTTGCGAAGGGAGCGCCAGGCGAGGGGCAGGTAGGCGTAAATGCCTGAGCCGACCTGATGGATGAGTCCGGCGCGAAGCATGAGCTTGTGGCTGATAAGTTCGGCTTCTGCGGGACTCTCGCGCAGGGTCTTTCCAAATAGTTTAGAGACTCGCATTGATTCCTATCCCTCGGCTTTCAAGAAGAAAAGGTCTGGGAAAGACCCAGACCTTTTCAATTCGTTCAGTTTCTTGGGCGTTTACGCTCCCGTGGACGCTCCAATGAGGTCTTGCTCGGCCTGTTTGACCTCTTCCATCAGCGCGTCGAGCATATCGGCCTCGGCCACGATACGCGCCTTTTTCCCCTTGCGGAAGATGATGGCACGGCCAACTCCAGCGGCGATACCCACGTCGGCGTCCTTGGCCTCGCCGGGGCCGTTGACCTCACAGCCCATGACGGCGACTTTGATGGAAGTCTTGGTCTTGCGCATCAGGCCTTCGACGGTGTTGGCGAGCTTGCGGATGTCCACATCGGCGCGCCCGCAGGAGGGGCAGGCGACGAGGACGGCGCCCTCTTTCTTCAGGTCGAGCGACTTGAGAATCTCGATACCGGTATAAATCTCCTCAGTCGGCTCGTCGCTGAGGGATACACGGATGGTGTCGCCAATGCCGTCGTATAGCAACATGCCCAGGCCGATTGAACTGCGGATGCTGCCGGCACGGGCGGTGCCCGACTCGGTGATGCCGAGGTGCAACGGATACGGCACCAGTTCAGCCATACGACGGTAGGCCTCGACGGTAGTATCTATATCGAAGGCTTTGATGGATATCTTGATAAGGTCGAAATCGAGGTCTTCCAGGACACCAATCTCCCATAGACCTGTAGCGACCATGTGGTCAACTGCGGTGTATTCCGTGCCGTCGGCCAACTCGCCAGCCTTAAGAAGCTTGTTCACGCCGTCGGTGTGACGGGATATGCCTCGGGTCATGCCTATGGCACCGACAGGCGGCAGGCTACCGAAATTCACCCCGATACGGATGGGCACCTGCCGGGCCTTGGCCTCACGGACGATGGTTTCGACTTTCTCGCGGTCGCGGATGTTGCCAGGGTTCAGGCGGAGGCAGTCCACGCCGCTCTTCAGTGCTTCGAGGGCAAGCTGGTAGTGGAAGTGGATGTCGGCGACGATGGGAATGCGGGACTGCTTCTTGATGTCCTTGAGGGCTTTGGCCGCCTCCATGTCGGGGACAGCACAACGCACGATGTCACACCCGGCTTCTTCGAGGCCCTTGATTTGAGCCACGGTGGCCGCGACGTTGCGGGTGTCGGTTTTAGTCATGGATTGAACGGAGATAGGCGCATCGCCGCCAACTTTGACCTTGCCGACGTTGATGGCCTTGGTAATCCGGCGTTTAATCAAGGATGTCTCCCTCGTCTGGATGGTTCGCCAACCAGTGTAGCTACTCTAACGCAGTATGCTTTCCCCGTTCAAGAGGCGGAGGATATCGAAATAGCTGATAAAGATGATGAGACTGATAAGCGCAAGAAACCCAACCAGATGGGCCATGCTTTCTTTCTGAGGCGAGATGCGCT
>JAQBWG010000095.1 GCA_027625225.1 Chloroflexota bacterium
TGTCGGATAGATGGCGTCCTTGCGGGGTGTGATAGCCGTTACGTGGAAGACGGGGTAGTCCTCGGCCAGCGAGTAGTAGCCCGTGTGGTCGCCGAACGGCCCTTCGGCATGCTGCTCGCCAGGCACCACATAGCCCTCCAGCACGATTTCGGCGTGCGCCGGTACTTCCAAATCGACGGTCTTGCACTTCACCACCTCGACCGGCTCCTCGCGGACGATGCCCGCCACGGCCAGCTCGTCCATGTCCGGCGGCAGCGGCAGCGAACCCGTCCAGATGGTCGCCGGGTCGCCGCCCAGCGCGACCGCCACCTCCAGCCGCTCCACCTTCTGCTCCTCGCCCGCGCGGTAGTGCCGCGCACCCACCTTGTGCGTCTGCCAGTGCATCGCCGTCGTGGTGGCGTCCAGCACCTGCATGCGGTAGGTGCCCACGTTACGCTTGCCCGTCCTGGGGTCGCGGGAGATGACCAGCGGCAGCGTGATATAGCGGCCCGCGTCCAGCGGCCAGCACTTCAGGTTGGGCAGTTTTGTGATGTCCACCTTGTCGCCGGTGATGACCACTTCCTGGCACGGCCCCTTGCCCACCACCTTCGGCTGCGCCTTGGCCAGACCCATCAGGTCGCCCAGCGCGCTTAGCTTGTTCTTCATCCCTTGCGGCGGGTTGCCTACCATGTTGAACAGTTTTTCCACCCGCGCCGTGATCTCCTCGACGTTATCCACGCCCAGCGCCCAGGCCATGCGCTGGTGGTGCGCGAACAGGCCGATAACCACCGGCATGTCGTGCCCCCGCACGCTCTCGAACAACATCGCCGGCCCGCCGCTCTTCACCATGCGGTCGGCCAGCTCGGTTATCTCCAGCTCCGGGTTCACCGGCGCGGAGATACGCTTCAGGTGGCCCTTGCCTTCAAGGAACGCGATAAACTCGCGCAGATCTTTGTACTTCATGCCGCGTCTCCCGACTGGCGCTGCCTCAGTTCGGTGGACGACACGTCCAACCGGAACTCTTTCTCGCTCAACTCCCGGAACATCGGGAGATGCTTTTCAGCTACGGATAGTCCGGAAAATGTCCGGAATTTGCCATCCTTCAATCGTCCCGCCACCAGGAATTTACATCCATGTCTTTGAATCTCGCTCAACGCCTCGTCCATCTTCGCCTCGTCTCCACCGTAGTACTCCGCGCTCACCAGCCGTGTGACCGTATCGTACCCGATAACGAACGTGCAGCCGGGGAACAGCCGCGCCTTCTCGAAGAACCGTATGGCCCGCGTAACCACCAACGGCCGCTTGCCCCTGAACTGCTCCACCCGTCGCAGTACCTCATCCTCGCTCAGCGGCGGCTTGTCCACATTCCCAATCGAAAGCTCATAGCTGACAGGAATACCAAGCACCTTCGCCGCGACCTCCGATAGCTTCTCGTGGCCCTGGTGCACCGGATTGAACGACCCCGGTAGCACTGCACCCTCGACGGCAGCATCGGTAACCACCGACCCGTCCGGCATGAACGTGACCGTATCCACGTCGCCCGCCGTCAGCCGGGCCAGCGGACTGCCCTCCGAGTGCTCGTCCACCACGTCGCCGTCGTCCAGCGGAACATCAACGCCCGGCTTTACGCCCACCGCCTCTGCCAGCGCGCCCAGCAGCACCCGGCTCACCATCTCCTCTTCGCCGTCGCGGTCTCGCAAGCCCTTGGATAGCTTCAAACTGTACGTGTGCCCGCCTTCGGCACCGACCGCCGCAACGTGGCAGCGGTGGTCGCCCTTCTTGGGACGGTCGCTCACGATGGCCGCCGTGCACGCTACCCCTACCACTCGCTCGCCGGGTTCGGCAAGCTGTTTCGCCTTGAAATACGCCGCCCGCGCCATCGCCCGCGCCGTCTCCGCGGACACGTGCGGTTCGAGTTCGTAGCCCAGAAAACCGTACAAAGACTTCACCGAATACGGCACCAGCGCCTCCAGCACCGTGCGCGACGCCCCCGGCACGCCAAGCAGCCAGGACACCGCCTGTGCGCCCGCGCCGGTGGTAACTACACACGCTTTCACATTCGAACCGTGTATCTTGATGATCGTTGTTCTTAGCTTTTCGTCCACAACACACCCACTATAAGAGTCCGGCACAGGGCCGCGCAACACGCGCGCAACTCCGCTTTATAGCTGTCCCCGCGTGCGGTATGCTCTACATAGCTTCGTATCGGAGAGCGCATGGCAAAGAAAGTCGCATACCTCGGCCCCGCCGGAACCTACGCCGAGCAGGCCGCCGTCAGCTACGACCCGGACGCTGAGGGGGTCCCCTGCCCGTCCATACCCGCCGTGGCCCAGGCGGTCGAACGCGGCGATGCCGACGAAGGCGTCGTGCCCATCGAAAACAGCTTGCAAGGCTCGGTCACCTTCACCCTCGACCTGCTCATCCACGACTCCAACCTGTTCATCCGCAACGAGCTGGTGCTGCCCATCCATCACAGCCTGCTCGCCGCACCGGGCACCCGTGCGAAGGACATCACCGTCATCTATTCGCACCCGCAGGCGCTGGCCCAGTGCCAGGACTACATCGCCAAGCACCATCCAAAAGCCGAGGTCGTCGCCTCGCTCAGCACCGCAACCGCAGTCCAGGAACTCGCCAAGCACGGCAAGAACGCCGCCGCTATCGGCAACCTGCGCGCCGCCGAGCTGTACGGCGCCGAGGTGCTCGCCAGCAACATCGAGGACAACCCCAACAACGTCACGCGGTTCGTGGTGTTGGGGAAAACACCGAGCGCAAGAACGGGCAGCGACAAGACATCCATCTGCTTCTGGTTCGACGACGACGCACCCGGTCTGCTCTACAAAGTCATAAAGAGCTTCCACGAGTTGGAAATCAACCTGGCCAAGATAGAATCCCGGCCAACGAGAGAAAGTCTGGGGCGCTACATCTTTCTCATAGACATGGACGGCCATAGAGACGACGCAAGGGTGAAAAAGGCCCTCGCCGAGGTAGAAAAACAGGTCTCGATTCTGAAAGTCTTCGGGTCCTACCCGAAGGCTATCGCGCCCGTCTAGCTACGCCCCGTTACAACTAGGGACGTATCAGCATCCGCGTCGCGCCCGACTCGTCCTTGCGCTGGGTCACCACGCTGTGCTTGCCCTTCTCCGCCCACTCGATGACGTCGTAGGTGTTCAGCACGTCGGGGATGACCACCTCCACGAACGCGTTCCCGTCCTGCTCGATCTGAGCCGTCAGCGCCGCTAGGATGCCCGCGCACGTCTTGCCCGTGCCGTCAATGACCGCCCAGCCGCTCGAACCGTTCGAGCCGTTGCTTCCGTTCGTCTTCTTGGCCGCCACAGGCGCGGCGTGAACGTCAATCTCGCCGCTCTTGCGCATGTCCACCTGCCGCTTGAACTCGGCCACCGCCTCCCAGTACACGCCCTCTTCGCGTTCGCCCTTCTGGCAAACCGCGCCGCGCACGCCCACGATGTCGGGGTTGATGCGGGCCAGTTCGTCCAGGTCGCTCATCTTCAGGTGGCCGGACAGCGCCGTGCTCTGCTTGGCCTCTTTGCCTTCCAGCACAATCTCCCGCAGTCTGCCCTCGGGCATGAAGTCGAACAGATTCCGACCGTCCTTGGTCAGCGTGTCGATGAGGAACCCGTCGCACTGCCCTGCCTTCGCCAGCTTGTTCATCAGATAAGGGTCGAGGCCGTCGTACATCGGATTGTCCGCGAACAGCGAGCCGATGAGTTTCGTCTCGGTACCCTTGAGCGCCTCTTTGGACGCCAGCAGTATCTCCACCGCCATGTCGTACTCGGTCTTCATGAACCCCACCTTCACCGACGTGGCGTTCACCTGGCCCGCGGCGTACACCGCCATGGCCACCGTGCCCACCTGGTTCGGCACCACACCCAGCGTCACGCTGGCATGGTTCTGGGGGGGAACCGCGTCCCGCACCTGCTTGACCACGTTGGGATGCGCCGAACCGACCAGCGCCTCCTGCAGGTTCTTCACATCAACGATATCGGCCCCGCCCTTGACGGCCTGAAGGGCCTCCGGCAGATTCTGCACGCTCACCATAAGTAGCATCGTCTATTCCCCCACACACGCCCCCGGCTAGTAGCCGAGCGCCTGAAGTTCCTTTTTGAGTTCCTGTTTCTTGTCGTCCGGCAGGTCGGCCAGCGGCAGTCTCACGTGCCCCCCGGCCATCCCCATCAGTTCGCCCCAGTACTTGCACAGTGAAGCCGGCAATGCCCCGCCGAACATCTTCACCGTGTTCATCCACCAGGTGTCCGACAGCGTCTTCACCGGGCGGATATGCTTCTCATAGAAGTCCTTGTCCAGATCGCCGGTTGTGGCCCGTTCGATGAACCGCACGTAGTGGTTCTGTCCCGGCCTGTCGAACCGCCAGTCGGACGTGTTCGCAAACATGACCTGCTGCTCGAATCCCAGTTCCTGGCCCTTGAATAGTATCCACTCGTCCGGCGTGCTGATGATGGCGTCCTTGCCCACCAACTGGTGGGTCTTGATGGAAAGCTCCTGGTTGAAGCTGGCCTCTTTCACCCCCACGATGTTGGGAATCCGGCACAGCGTCTGCAAGCCCTCGGCGCTCATGACCACCCCGAACTGCGGCGAGTTGTAGTACATGATGGCCATATCGGTGCTCTCGGCCAGCTTGCGCGTGAAATCAATGACCTGCTGCTCCGTCTTGGTGACCATGTACGGTGCGGCCACGATGAGCAGGTCGAATCCCACTTCCTTCGCGTGGTCGGCCAGCGCGGTGGCCTCTTTGAGCGATGTGTGCGTGATGTGCGCCCCGATGGGCCACTCGCCGTTCGCCTCGTCGGCGACAACGTCGAATACCCGCATCCGTTCCTCGCGGGTCAGGCTCCAGAACTCGCCCATGCCCCACGTGCAGCCAGCGCCGCGTGTGCCCAGACTGCGGATGTGCCGGATGTTCTTGCGAAGCCCGTCCTCGTCCAGCTCGTCGTCCGGCGTGAACGGCGTCATAAGCGTAGACCACTGCCCGCGCAGCGTCTCTCGCGCCCACTCCTTGGCTTCGCTCTTACGGTATTCCGCCATGCTCTCCTCGTGATGCGTTGATAGTCGGCTAAACAGGCCCTACGGGCCTCGTTCAATCATAGCCGCGCTAAAGGGGTGAGTCAACGACTAAACCATGGCTTAAAAGCCGTCATGGGAATCTAGCTGAAATCCGCCACACCTTGCTGACGGGCCTGAATCGCCCCCGCGATTCCCGCGTGTTCCGGCTTCTGCAAGTCCGGGTCGGCATCCACCAGCCGCGTCGCCTCCCGCCTTGCCATCGCCAGGATGTCCGTATCGCTCAGCCGCGCCACCTTGAACTCCAGGAACCCGCTCTGCCGCGTGCCGATGTAATCGCCCGGCCCCCGCAGTCTAAGGTCTTCCTCCGCCAGCTTAAAACCGTCCTGCAGCCGTTCCACCAGCCGCAGCCGCTCCCGCGCGTCCTCGCCCGGCGAGTCGGACAGCAACAAACAGTAGCTCTGGTGCTCACCGCGTCCCACCCTGCCACGTAGCTGATGCAGCTGCGACAGCCCGAACCGTTCCGCCCCGTCAATCATCATCACCGAGGCGTTGGGTATATCGATGCCCACCTCGATGACCGGCGTCGCGACCAGGATGTCCATCTCCCGCTGCTGGAACTCGCCCATCACCCGCTCCTTCTCCTTCAGCGGCAGCTTGCCATGCAGCAGACCCACCCGCAGGTCGGGGAACACCTGCTGCGACAGCTTGTCGTACTCCTCCGTGGCCGCCCGTGTTTGTAGCGCGTCCGACTCCTGGATGAGCGGACACACCACGAACACCTGCCGTCCCTTCCCCACTTCCTTCCGCACCATCTCGTACGCCGCCTCGCGGCCCTCCGGCTGCACCACCCGCGTGCGTATCTCCTGACGTCCCGGCGGCATCTCGTCCAGCACCGATATATCCAGGTCGCCGTACAGTGTCAGGTAGAGCGAGCGCGGTATGGGCGTGGCCGACATCGCCAGCAGATGCGGACGCACCCCCTTCTCCCGCAGCGTGGCCCGCTGCATCACCCCGAAGCGGTGCTGCTCGTCCACCACCGCCAACGCAAGGTTGGGCGGCGCGACCCCTTCCTGGATGACCGCGTGGGTGCCGATGAGGATGTCCACCTCGCCCGAGGACACCGCCTCCTGCATCCCCGTCTTCACCTTCTTGGTCATGCTGCCTATGAGCAGCCCCAGCTTGATAGGCTTCGCCGCCCACTCAGCCTGGACGGTCACCACCGGCCCGTCGCCCTGGTAGCTACCCTTGCCCACCAGCAGCCTGCGCACCGTGAGGAAGTGCTGTTCCGCCAGCACCTCCGTCGGAGCCATCAGCACGCCCTGGTAGCCCGCCGACACCGCCGCCAGTAGCGCCGCCAGCGCCACCACCGTCTTGCCGCTGCCCACGTCGCCCTGCAGCATCCGGCTCATCGAACGGTCGGTCGCCACGTCCCGCAGAATCTCGTCCTGCGCCCGTTGCTGCGCCTTCGTCAGCGGGAACGGCAGCGACCGCATGAACCCGTCCACAACGGCGCTGTCGTATTCCAGCGCGACCCCCGCGTGCTCCTCTTTCCACTCCCGCCGCCTCTGCAGCATGGCAAGCTGCATGATAAGGAACTCGTCGAACGCCAGCCGCCGCCGCGCCGCGTTCGCATCGTCCGTAGAATTCGGATAGTGCATCTGGCCGATGGCGTCCTGCAGGCCCATCAGCCCCTCGCGGTGCCGAATGTCCTCCGGCAAAAACTCCTCTATCTGGTGACTGCACGCCTTCAACGCCTGCCGGATGTAGTTCCGCAGCGACTTGTCCCACAGCCCTTCCGTCTTTGGATACACGGGCACCAGCCGTCCCGTGTGTATCAGTTCGTCCAGTTCCTGCCCGCGCAGCACTTCGTACTCCGGTGACTCGAACACAAGCTGGCCCCTGAACGCGCCCGCCTTCCCGCTCAGCACCAGCTTCGTCCCCGGCTTGAGCTGGTCGGCGATGAACCCCCGGTTGAACCACACCGCACGCACGTTCCCCGTCTCGTCGCCCACCACCGCCTGCGTCGAAGCGCGTCTCGGATTGCCCCCAAGCTGCGTCTTCGTCGCCTCCCACACCGACACCAGCACCGTCTGTTCCTTGCCGTACTCCAACTCGGACACCTTGCGGATATGCGCGAAGTCGTTATGCCGGAACGGGAAGTGGTGAATGAGGTCGCGCACGGTGTGGAT
>JAQBWG010000096.1 GCA_027625225.1 Chloroflexota bacterium
GTGCTGGGAAAACTACGATTGCTGGATAAGGACACGGTGGAGCCGGGCGACTGGGCGTGGGCGCAACTGAAACTGGACGGGCAGCTGGCGGTTGTAAAGGGCGACTATTTCGTCGTCCGGGGCGGTGGCGATACGCTAGGTGGCGGGAACGTCGTCGACCCGTATCCGAAGCGGCACCGGCGGATGCATGCGTCGACCATCGAGCGACTGGTGGTGATGGAGCATGGCTCGGACAGGGAAGTGTTGCTCAAGAGCATCGAGGTATCGGAACCGGCGGAGTTCGGTGCGGTGGTGCAGCGGGCGAACCTGCCTCCGGAACAGGCCAAAGTTGAACTGATGGCGCTGGCAACGGAAGGACTGGTTATTCCTCTGGGTCACAATGTGATGGGGCCGGGCGTGGTGCTTTATTCGGTAGGCGGTTGGAATAGTCTGAGCGATAAGGCTCGACAGACGTTGACGGCCTATCATTCCCAGTTCCCGTTGAAGAAGGGCGCACCGAAAGAGGAGTTTCGGAGCCGTTTGGGACTGGCCACGCCCGTGTTTAACAGCGTGTTGCCGATGCTGGTTGAACAGGGTGTTCTCGCCGAAGACGGCACGAGTGTGAGGCTGCAGGAGCATGCACCGAAACTATCGGTGGAGCAGGAACGGATGGCAAACGGGTATGTGGATGCGTTGAAGAAGAACTCCTATTCGCCACCAACCGATTCCATGCCTCCCGAAGATGTGCTGAGTGTGCTGGCGGACAGCGGCGAAATCGTACGGGTGAGTGAGTCGGTGGCATTTTCCAAGAATGCATACGAAGATATGGTCTCGAAGATTCGGGCACACATCACAGATAAGGGACAAATAACAGTGGCAGACGTACGGGATTTGTTCGATACCAGCAGAAAGTACGCGCTGGCACTTATGGAATATCTCGACCAGCAACGGGTCACCCGTCGAGTGGGCGATGCGAGGGTGTTGAGGTAAGCGATGGCGCTCGATTTGACACGAACGGCTTTACAACTCGACAGCATGGCCGTGGATATCAAGGAACGCGAGGTGGACAGGCGTGCGCGACTACAGAACGCGTTGGCCGCCTTGAAGTCATTCGACGTGGAAGAGTACCAATCGCGGCGTGAGACACACGAGAGCGCGCTCAACTACCCCATTGCGGCCATTACCAGTCCACCGGACGCTGCCTACGAACCGCCGCCGTTGCCGTCCGATTTTTCAGTAGCGTCGGCGGACGGGTCGCACATAGATGTGGACAGGCACTCGCTGGCGCAGTGCTATCTCATCAACATCGGGACGGTTGTGTTGACATATGGCTCAAAGCCCGACGCGAGATTGCAGGCGCAGCCGAAATTATACGCGCGGGACGAGGACATGGTGTTGCGGGACGAGGGGAACGACAGAGCAGAACAGGTCGAAGGCGCGGTATTGGGCGCCAAGCGGGCGGTGGAGGAGGTCGCGGCACTGGCCGAGGTGGTGGAAGGTCTGCCGCAAGACAGACCGGTGGTCGCGATGGTGGACGGCTCGCTGGCGTTCATCGGGCTACGGCGCGGTGTGCACCAGGATTTGGTATTCCGGTCTATCCTGGAAGACGGGTTCGTCATGGCCCTACGGCGTATGGAAGCCATAACCGGCAAAGTGGCCGTGATGGGGTACATCAGTCTGCCCAACAGCGCCGAGGTGGTCGGTGCGCTGCGGCTGGCGTCGTGCGGGCTAGGAGTACTGGAGAGCAAGAAGTGCGGTGGGCCGGAATCGGGGCGGCAGGCGTGCGATGCGTGCGTGGGCGGCGTGCGGGACAGGGACGTGTTCGGCGCGCTGTTGCAACCGGGACAGCGGTCGGAGGTGTTCGGGGTGTCGTCCGACGTGGTGACGCAGTACTATGGCGACCAGTCAGTGCGCTTCTTCTATCTGAATGCGGGGAGCGAGATTGTACGGGTGGAGGTGCCGCAGTGGGTGGCCGAGGACACCGATATATTGGGGCTTGTACATACTGTTACGCTTGACCAGTGCCGCCGTAACACGGGGTACCCTGCGGCACTAATGGAAGCGCACGAGCAAGCGGTGATATCGGGCGGAGACCGGCGACTGTTCAGCGAGATGCTGACGGACGTGCTGGAGGGACAGGGAGTGGCGGCGAACTTGTCGGAGAAGGACCGCTCGAAGCGGATGCGCTGGTTATAGAGATATGACGACTTCAAAAAACATAACGGACAGGCTGGGGCAGGTCGTGGTGGCGTCCACCACGGGCTTCACCGCACATTGCCACGAACTGTACCAGGCGCCGCCGCTGGGTAGTCTGGTGCGTTGCGGCAGGGACGACGGTGTAGTGTACGGTGTGGTGGCAGGTATCACTACCGAGAGCCTCGACCCCAGTCGGAGGCCTATGGCCCGTGACGCAAAGGCCGAGTCGGAAGACGAGGTGTACGCCAACCATCCCCAACTCACCCGGTTGTTGGCGACGCGGTTCGAGACGCTGTCCGTCGGGTATCGGGACGATGTGGGACTACATCGCTACCTAGCGCCGCTGCCACCGTCCATCTATTCGTTCGTCCATCTGTGTAGTGATGGTGAAACACGGGAGTTCACCGAGTCGCTGGAATCGCTGTCCGTCCTTTTGAATGCACCCAACGCGCCGCAGGACGACGTGGCCGCCGCGTTTTTGCGGCTGGCGAGCACAACGCACTCCGACCCGCGGGCGTTTCTGGTGCGCGCGGGCAAGGAACTGGCGGTACAGCTCATCGGGCAGTCACAGCGGCTGAACGGCATCCTGCGGAGGCTATCGCGATGACCCAGAACGGTTCGACGGGCGGTATGCAACCGGCGTGGAGTGGCGTGGTCATCAGTGGGTCGCTGACCGACGGGGTGACAGCACGGCTGGACGCAGGGTCGTCGGTGGAGGATATTAAGGTGGGCACGCTGGCGGCCATCGAGGGCGAACGGATGCGGTTCCTGGGTGAAATCACCGACGTGTCTTTGGAATCTGCCGACCGTAACTTGGGCGCCGCGCCGCCGGATACGTCGGACCCGTTCATCGCACAGGTGGTGTCGGGAACGACGGCGTACGGCACCATCAAGGTCGCGCCGAGGTTGGTGCTGGACAAAGAGGCCGCATTGAGTGATGAACAGGCTCACATGCCCGCCAAGACGGTGCCGTCGCACTTCTCGCGAATAAGCCAGGCGACGGCTCAGGACATCGAGATGGTGTACGGCAGCGAGGACGACCAGCACTTCTGGATAGGCAACCCGCTAGATATGGAGACCAAGCTGTGTCTGGACGTGCGGCGGTTGGTGGAGCGGAGCAACGGCGTGTTCGGCAAGAGCGGTACGGGGAAGACGTTCCTCACGCGATTGTTGCTGGCGGGCATCTTGCAGAGCGGCGAGGCGGTCAACCTGGTGTTCGACATGCACGGCGAGTACGGTTGGCGGGGGTCGGCAGAGGGTTCGACACGGGAAGTGAAGGGCTTGAAGCAGTTGTTCGGCTCGAAGGTTGCGGTGTTCGCGCTGGATGCGGAGAGCGTGAAACGAAAGCGATTGAACCCGGATTATATGGTGAAAATCGGGTACGAGGAGATTGAGCCGGAAGACATCCAGATACTACGCGGCGCACTGAACCTGTCCGAGGTGGCGGCGGACATCCCGTATTCGCTGCAACGGAAGTTCAGCAAGCGCACGTGGCTCAAGGAGTTCCTGGCCCTGCAGCCTGAAGCTATTGCCGACCTGGCGACGGAGATGAATGTGAACCAGGGGGCGATGGCGACACTGCACCGGCGGCTGGGTAGGCTGGACAGGTTTTCGTTCATGGACCCCACAGGCGCACACGACTCGGTTGGTCGTTTGCTCGACTATCTGAACCGTGGGATGCACGTGGTATTGGAGTTCGGCGGGTATGGCAACGACCTGCTGGCTTACGTGCTGGTGGCGAACCTGCTGACCCGGCGCATTCACCAGCGCTACGTGGATATGAAGGAACGGGCGCTGTCCGAGATGTCGCCGGAACCGAGGCCGTTGGTTATCACCATAGAGGAGGCGCACCGGTTCCTGATGCCGGGCATCGCCGAGCAGACCATCTTCGCGACGATTGCGCGGGAGATGCGCAAGTACAACGTCACGCTACTCGTAGTCGACCAGCGTCCGAGCAGCATCGCTGACGAAATAATGAGTCAGGTGGGCACAAAACTCGTGTGTTTACTCGACGACGAGAACGACGTGAAGGCGGTGTTAACTGGAGTTTCGGGAGGAAGTAAGCTGCGTACCGTGTTGGCGAGCCTGGACTCGAAGCAGCAGGCGTTGGCGTTCGGGCATGCGGTGCCCATGCCGGTGGTGTTCCGGACGCGGGACTACGGCACCACGGAGTCGTACAAGTCGTTCGGCTATTTGGATGAAGCCGAACGGAAGGTGAAGATGGAAAAGGATTTGGCTGATTTATACGGACCGGAGGACGAATAAACGTGGCAGGACGACTTGAAGGCAAGGTAGCACTGATTTCGGGCGGCGCGACCGCTCATAAAGGTAATGTACTGGGCATTGGCGGCGCGGCGGCGTGGGCGTTCGCCCGCGAGGGTGCGAAGGTGGTGCTTGGAGACCTGGACGACGTGCGTGGAGAAGAGGCGGCGGCGCAGATACGCGAGTCGGGTGCTGAGGCGGCGTTCGTGCATCTGAATGCGACATTGGAGCCGAATTGGGAGAAGGCGGTGGCGTTCACACTGAAGACGTTCGGGAAACTGAACGTGGTGGTGAACTGTGCAGGGACGACGGCCATCGGTGGCGTCGAGCAGACGACGGAGAAAGCCTGGGACAGCCAGCTCGACGTGCACGCCAAGGGTGTATTTCTGGGAACGAAGCACGCCATACCGGCGATGCGCAAGAGCGGCGGCGGGTCTGTCGTCAACATCTCTTCCATAGATGGCATCATCGGCAACGCCCACGCGGTCGCTTATTCGACAGGTAAAGGGGCGAGCCGCATCTTCACCAAGGCGGCGGCTATCCAGTACGCGAAGGAAAACATCCGGGTGAACTCGGTGCATCCGGGCTACACCGATACACCGCTGGCCCGTAGTGCCATCGCTGAGCTTGAGAAGGATGGTATTCCCGACCCGAGGATACCGCGCGTACCCCTGGGAAGACTGGCGAAGGCGGAGGAGATTGCGAATGGCATCCTATTCCTAGCGAGCGACGAATCGTCGTACGTTACGGGTGCTGAACTGGTGATAGACGGCGGAATGACCGCCCAATGAGTAACCGATTAGAAGGCAAAGTAGCATTAATCACTGGTGCGGCATCAGGTGTCAAAGGCGAAACCATGGGATTTGGCGGTGCGGCAGCGTGGCTGTTCGCCGCCGAGGGCGCGAAAGTAGCTGTCTGCGATATCAAAGATGAGCAGGGAAAGAAAACGGTCACGCAGCTTCGGGAGGCGGGCCACGAGGCGGTTTTCATCTCGCTGGACGTAACGAGCGAAGAGCAATGGAAACGGGCCATTACCGAGACGGTCAAGGCGTTCGGGAAACTGAACGTGCTGGTGAACAACGCGGGCATGGGCTATATGGAGAAGGTCGAATTCATGACCGTCGAGCAATGGGATTACGAAATGGCCGTGCACGCAAAAGGGACGTTTTTGGGTACGAAGCACGCGATTCCCGAGATGCGGAAAGCAGGCGGCGGCTCAATCGTGAACACGTCGTCCATCTTCGGATTTGTGGGAAGTCCCGACTCGACGGCTTACCACGCAGGAAAAGGCGCTGCGCGTATCTTCACCAAAGCGGCAGCTATTCAGTACGCCAAAGAGAACATCAGGGTGAATTCTATACATCCGGGCGGAGTAGTCACACCAATGACTGAACAGATGCTTTCCAAAAGACGCGTTCGTGAAGCGTTCGAGGCCAAGGTGCCGATGGGCAGGTTGGGGATGCCGGAAGAGATTGCGCGGGGAATGGTGTTCCTGGCGTCCGATGAAGCATCTTACATTACAGGGGCCGAACTGGTGATAGATGGTGGATTTATCGCTCAATAGCCCGATTGTAAAGGGGGCGCCGAATTTATCTGGCCTTTTTCACAATCAGGCGGTATAATCGCCCCAACTTTATTGGGGCAGATTCGTTTTTCATATAGAGTCCGGATTTTTACAGAAGCATGGCTACGAAGCTTGAGTTTTCTGCAAAGGTTCCTTACAATACGGCCCCAATCCGTGGAAGGGCGTTCAAACTAGATTTCAGTCCCCTAATGTGACCCATCGCTATGCGAAAAGCGATAGCGGAGGGCCACACTTTTGCTATGAGGGGGAAAATGAGCTTGAGAGGGGAACTCTATGGCTAACAAGCTACTAGAAGTTAAAGACTTGGCCACGTACTTCTTCACAGCCGATGGTGTAGTTAAGGCGGTTGATGGCGTCAGCTATCACGTGGACGAAGGCGAGTCCATAGCCATCGTGGGAGAAAGTGGTTGCGGCAAAAGTGTTGGCGCACTTTCTGTCATGCGCCTGGTTAGCACGCCGGGCCGGACCGTCCATGGCGAAGTGCTGTTCGAGGGACAGGATGTCCTCAAGCTGAATGACTCTGAGATGCGAAACATCCGCGGAAACCGCATCGCGATGGTCTTCCAGGAACCTATGACGTCTCTTAACCCGGTGTTGACCATCGGCTATCAACTTAAGGAGACCCTGAAACTCCATCTCGGAATGAACAAGGAAGAGGCGACTGAACGCGCAAGCGAACTACTGAAACTGGTTGGTATTCCGGACGCCGAGCGGCGCCTGCGCGACTACCCCCACCAATTCAGTGGTGGTATGCGCCAGAGAGTAATGATTGCATTGGCTCTTAGCTGTAACCCGCGCATCATCATCGCGGACGAGCCGACCACGGCGCTTGACGTTACGATTCAGGCGCAGGTACTTGAAGTCATGATAGGCTTGGCCGACGAGTTCGGCACGGCGCTCATCATGATTACTCACAACCTCGGCGTTGTAGCACGGTACGCTGAACGGGTCATCGTGATGTATGCCGGGCGAATCATTGAGAGCGGGACTTCGGAACAGGTATATGGGAAGCCAAGCCATCCTTATACCATTGGACTTTTGAAGTCCGTCCCCCGCCTGGACGAAGAGCGCAAGGCAAAACTAGATCCGATTGAAGGTCTGCCGCCATTGTTGGTAGACCTGCCAGTGGCGTGTAATTTCGCGCCC
>JAQBWG010000097.1 GCA_027625225.1 Chloroflexota bacterium
ACCCACGACTTCGACTACGAGATGGGTGTCTTCACAGAAGTTCAGGGCGGTACCTACGTGTTCATGGACATGAACTACCGCGATGTGGTCATGCGTCGCGACAACCCGCATCCCTTCAAGCATTCGCTGTTCATCCGTGCCACCGTCATCAGTAGCGCCCAGCCCGGCTTTGTGGTTACCGATGCCGGTATCAAGGAGTTGGACAACCTTAATGGCAAGATCAATGCGGACATCCTGCGAGGCGCTCCTGAAGGAGCCGTATACTCGCTCATAGGTGATGATATGGGGCGAATAGATTTCGCCCGTGAATCCGACAAGATGAATATTGGCGACACCGTCGAGTTGATGCCCCCGCACTGCTATCAGGCCGCGTTCATGTATTCCCACTACAACGTCGTCCGGGGTGACACCCTCGTGGACATCTGGCCGGTGGACGCCCGCGACAGCTGGTAGTCGCACCCTTTCGTTAGAAATTGAACAAACCCGAGAGCCCCGCATTTGCGGGGCTCTTTGTTTTGACCGCCAGTTGCACATGTGGTAGAGTTGCACCTGCAATTGATTGCAGGTGCAACTATGAGCTGTGAATCGGAAACCCTCGAAACCCTCAGACAAATGGGCCAG
The DNA here is from genome assembly GCA_027625225.1 of Chloroflexota bacterium. GTDB lineage: Bacteria > Chloroflexota > Dehalococcoidia > Lucifugimonadales > VGZR01 > VGZR01. Next base: position 622 of record JAQBWG010000097.1, read on the forward strand.
CGGCCTACCCCTCAACGTCTTATGGTGATTGGCGCGCTTCGCCATGCCGGAGGGCATGCTACGGCTGGCGAGCTTCTTGACCGCGTTAGGCCCGACTACCCTTCGATGGACATTTCGACGGTTTACCGCACCCTCTCCGTTTTTCGGGACCTCGGTCTGGTCACCGAAACCAACATGGGCGGCGGCGACACGTACTATGAATGGTCCGAAGGCGAAACGCACCACCACCTTGTCTGCCGTTCGTGCGGTGGCGCCACCGAGTTCGAAGACAGGCATATGGAAACGCTTCGAGCCGAGATAAAAGACCGCTACGGCTTTGATGCCGAGATGGATCACTTTGCCATCTTCGGTACCTGCTCACGCTGTGCCCTCTTCAAGAAGCAATAGGTTCCGCATGCCGAACCCCCAAATTCGTCACTCCCATGATGCATGCAGGCGTCCTTGTGCCTTCCGTCATGACATCAAGTGGACCGTGTTCATGGGTATTGCGGCGTTCTTGATAGGCATTCTTGTGGCTGCATGTGTCGGTTCACCCGCGACCTCATCGAGTCCCACGACGACGCCTGACGCAGGCTTGCTACGCATTGCTACCACCGTATCGCCCATCACAAGCATCGTGGAGAACATCGGTGGTACACGGATAGTGGTGCAGGGCATCGTTCCGGAAGGGATAAATTCCCACACCTTCGAGCCCGCTCCCTCAGTTGCCCGTATCCTTTCCAACGCAGACCTCATCGTCCTTAATGGTCTCTTTCTCGAAGAGCCAACGAGGCGGATGGCCGAAGCCAACCTTAAATCCGGCGGCGTTATTTTGCTTCTCGGCGACACGGCCATCACACCCGGACAGTGGAAATTCGACTTCTCTTTCCCTCAGTCCCAGGGGAATCCCAATCCGCATCTCTGGCCCGATCCCATACTGGGGTTGAAGTACGCCGAACTCGTACGTGACGAACTGTCCCGTCTCGATCCGGACAACGCCGACTACTACGCGGCCAACTACGAAGTCTTCAAGGCTCGCATCGAAGACTTTGACCGGCGTATACAGTCAGTGATTGCCACAGTCCCCGAACCGAATCGCAGGCTGCTCACCTATCACGACTCCTGGGCCTACTTCGCCGAGCGTTACGGTATGGAGGTTATTGGGGCGGTGCAGCCCAGCGACTTCACGGAGCCGTCCGCTCGTGATGTGGCTAACCTTATCGATCAGGTGAGGGATCTTGGGGTGCCTGCCATCTTCGGGTCGGAAGTGTTTCCCAGCGAGGTGATGGAGCAGATAGCCAAAGAGGGCGGAGCGAAGTTCATCGACGAATTGCGGGACGACGACCTGCCGGGTAAGCCAGGCGACTCTCGTCATTCGTACCTGGGGTTGTTGGTCGCGAATATGGAAGTGATGATGTCCGCACTGGGTGGTGACCCAAGCGCACTCGCTGGATTCGACACCGGCCCTGTGTTCCAGGGACAGAGCACAGCGACATACCCTCAGTAGGTAGTGAAAGATGCTGCACCCCAAACCGCACGAATACGAAGGCCACCAGCCGCTTCTCCAACTGCGGGGTGTGTGCTGCGGGTATGGTGGAAAGGCGGCGCTTCAAGACGTTGACTTCAATGTTGCGCGAGGCGACTGGGTAGGCATCCTGGGGCCCAGCGGGTCGGGAAAAAGCACGCTTTTGAAGTGCATTCTCGGCTCGGCGGAGGTTTACGCGGGGGACGTTCTTTTCGATGGGGAATCGGTGGGCAGAAAGCGGCCACGTATCGGATACGTACCACAATTGGAAACGATTGACTGGCAGTTCCCCGTGACCGTTGAGCAGGTGGTGATGATGGGGCGTACGGCGGAGAACGGATGGTTCCCCTGGTTCAAAAAATCCGAACACGAAGCGGCATACGGAATGATGGAACGGTTGGGCATCTTGCGTCTGGCCCGGCGGCACATCCGCGAACTGTCCGGTGGTGAGCAGCAGCGGGTTTTTCTTGCCCGTGCGCTGGTATGTAATCCCCGTCTGTTGCTGCTGGATGAACCCACGAGCGGACTGGACATTAAGACCCGCGACGAGATTCTGCATCTTCTGGACGAGTTGAATCACCAGGACGTGACCATCCTCATGACCACGCACGAGATAAACGCCGTGGCCGCGCATTTGCCCTGGGTTGTGGCGCTGAACGGCCGGGTCGTGGCCGAAGGGACGCCGGCGGAGGTGTTTACCGCGCCCGTGCTCAAAGAGGTGTACGGTGCTGAGATTCCGGTTACCACTTATCAGGGGATGACCCTGGTGGCGGAAAGCCCGCATCATCTGGGACAGACCAGGGCATCGGGGATAATCCACTCCCACACGCACAACGATGTTTGAACCGTTCCAGTATCAGTTCTTCGTACGGGGGATTATTGCGGCAACGCTCGTGGGCGGCCTGTGCGGCCTTATCGGCGTGTACATCGTCCTGCGGCGGATGTCGTATATCGGGCACGGGCTGTCCCACGCCATCTTCGGCGGGGCTGTGGTCTCGTTCATCATGTCCATCAATTTCTATGTAGGGGCCAGCATTTGGGGATTCCTTTCCGCTTTGCTTATCAACCTGACCACCCGCAAGCGCAAAATAGGCGCAGACGCAGCCATCGGCATCATCACCACCGCCAGTTTTGCGGTCGGTGTAGCGCTCATCAGCCGGTACAGGGGATTCACCCTGAGTTTCGACGCGGCCCTGTTTGGAAACATCCTGGGAGTATCGCGGGGCGACTTGGTGGCGATTGTTGTGGTCGGGGCGCTGGTCTCGGTGCTATTGTTCGTGGGGTACAAACAGATACTGTTCACTACGTTTGAACCGGACGTGGCCCAGTTCTACGGTGTCCCGACGGGCTGGGTGGACGCTGTGTTTGCGCTGGTTCTTGCGGCGACAATCGTGGTATCCATGCAGGTGCTGGGTGTCACGCTCATCGCTTCGGCAATCGTCATCCCGCCTGTAGTCGCCCGGCTGCTGACCAACAATTTCGGGAAGATGATTCTCCTCTCGACCGGCATCGGGGCATTCTGCGGGCTGGCCGGCATCTACCTATCGTTTTTTATAGATGTGTCGTCCGGCGCCACCGTGGTGCTGTTCTCCGCAGCGCTGTTCATCCTGGTCATCGCCTATTCTTCGCTGAAGGAGCGGCGGGTAATCCTACCCGGGTTTATGGGGCAGAACTCCAAGGAATTGGAGGCGAAGACTGAGGTATAATCGCCTCACTCTCAAAAGAGGGTGATAGTGCATCATGAGCTCGAAGCAAAGGGCGCGAACCCGACTCCCTTCTCGTACAATGCCGGAGAAGGCAATGACTGCGCTATGGAAAACCGCCGACACCCTTCCCGATGGCCTGGCCACCATGGATGGACGCCGGTTTCGGGTGTTGTATCCGGGCCGTCTCAATACCGGAGCCGGCCCCGATTTTCACGACTCCGTCCTTCTGTCCGAAACAGGCGAACGGGTCATGGGCGACGTGGAGTTACACGTTGAGGGTGCAGGCTGGCGGGGGCACGGACACCACACAGACCCTAACTACAACGGCGTCGTGCTTAACGTAATCCTGCATCCCAGACAACAACAAACACACGTCCTTTCGCAAGGGAAGCAGCAGGTGCCGGTCGCCGTGCTGGCGGTAGACACGGCATCGCAAAAGACCGGTGGTTTGCCAGAACTGTGGAGCACTGACTTTCGATTGCTTTCGGATGCACAATTGGGTCGTATGTTGGACGAGGCGGGAGACCGGCGGTTCCTGGCCAGGAGCCATGGATTTGCATGGGAGATGGTGGCTTCCAAGCCAGAGCAGGTTCTGTGGCGGGGATTATTAGAGGCTCTGGGGTACTCTACCAATCGCAAGCCGTTCCGGGAACTGGCGGACGCCGTGCTTTTCTTCGACCTCTGCGGATTTAAGAATGAGCCGGCGACCACCCGACTGCTTGCTATGAAGACGGTACTCCTGGACGCATCGGGACTGATGGGATTTGCACAATCTGAAGGGTCGAGAGAAATACAGGTCATGCGGAAATTGCTGCCTCGGCAACGGTCCGTTCATCGTGATTCGTGGAATCTGTTCCGCATACGTCCCGCCAACCATCCGGTTCGGCGGGTGATGGGAGCGGCCGTTCTTGCACACCGCTATTGCGACTCCGGGCTCCTGAGGGGTATCGAAATGCTGGTACGCCAGGAGGAAGTCCGAGAAGCTGTCAAGGGCCTGACGGTCGAAGGATATATCGGCGCTGGAAGAGCGGCCGACATGATGGTGAACGTGGCATTGCCCTTCTTTCATGCTTTTGCCGGTCTCGGAAGGGATGTGGGGTTACTGGAAACGTCATGGAAAGTGTACCGGGAGTCTCCGATGCTGGCTCAAAACGGGGTCACCCGTGAGGCGATACGTCTCCTGAACAGGCCGGAGTTGGAAATACGGACGGCGCGGCGTCAACAGGGGCTTATGATGCTGTACAGGGAATCGGTGTCCGGTCAAAGGATCAGCGGGGCGGCCTAGTTTCAAACGACTAGCGTCCCAAGCTCCGTAAGGTTCGCTCCACGCCCTCAATCTTGGCCGGATCGGTCAGCTCACGTTCACGGTAGATTTCCAGGGCCTTTTGCAGATCTGCGACGGCGTCCGTCACACGTCCCTCGTTCAGGTGGAAGATTCCCCTATTGCGATACGCATCGGCGAACTTGGAGTCTAGTTCGATGGCCGCATTCAGGTCCTCGAGCGCGAAGTCGTACAGTTCCTGATTGTAGTAGGCGAGGGCACGACCGTGATATGCGCCTGCAAACTCCGGCAGGATACGGATGACCATGGTAAATCGGGCGATGGCCTGCTCGTACTCCGCAGCGTTGAGCAGACCGACCGCGGATGTGTAGTCGAACAGGACATCGGGGGGAGCAGGGGTAGCCGTGGGAGACGGTTCAGGTGTAGGCGTCTCCTCTACTGTTGGTACAACGGCTTGGGTAGGACTGGGAGTCGGCTCAGAGGTATTGGAGCAGCCCGCAATCAGTGCTGCTACCAGCAACGGCAGTGCGGCCCAGCGGAGGGTTGGTTGTGGCATTCGGATGTTCATAGTAGCAAACGCAACGTCAGCATAGCATATGTGTAGTCTACGGAAGAGTAGCCTTTTCGGATGACCCAACGCGGGTATAATGGCGCCGCAAACATCAAGATAAGAGGCGAGGTATAACCGTGATACGGAGCGTGAATGGCAAGACGCCGAAGATACATCCCGGCGCGTTCGTGAGCGAGGCGGCGTATGTGGTGGGCGACGTGGAGATCGGCGATGGATCGAGTGTATGGCCGGGTACGGTTATACGTGGTGACTCCGGGAAAATAACCATCGGCAAACGTACCTGCATTCAGGACAACTCGGTGGTACATGGCGATGCCGGTGTACGCATAGGCGACGATGTGGTTATCGGCCACCGTGTGCTGTGCCATGCCAAACAAGTGGGCAACGGGACGCTGCTGGGAAATGGGTGCATCGCCAACGACGGTGTGGTCATCGGCGAAGAAAGCCTGGTCGCATCGGGTGCCATGATTGTGGACAGGATGGAGATTCCGGCACGGTCGGTCGTGGTGGGTATGCCTGCGCGGGTACGCCGTGAGGTGACCGACAAAGACCTGGAGCGCATCAAGGGCTACCGGGAGATTTATATCCGCAATACCGCCATGTACAAAGCCGAGGGCGGTCTCGCGTCAGATTCTTTATAAGGGGCAGTGATGAGAAGCAGTAAAAAAGACGTGTTCAGGGTTGGATTGACCAGCGACTTCATGAAGCCCGATGGGACTATCGCCTACGGCGACATCGGACTGTCTGCACTCGACCAAGCCGACGGCGTGGAATGGAACTTCCTGGACAAGCAGGCGGAGATCTCTCCGGAAGTGGCCGATGAATACGATGCGTTGATTATGCTCTTTGGAGCAGTGACCAAAAAGACGGTACAGAGCGCCAAGCGGCTGAGCATAGTGTCTCGCTTCGGTGTGGGCTACGATGCGATAGACGTCCCTGCCTGCACCGAGCACGGCGTTATCCTGTCGACCACCGTCGGTGCCTCCACCCGCCCGGTGTCCACCATCGCCATGCTGTACATTCTGGCCACGTCTCACAAGCTGCAGGACAAAGACCGTATCGCACGGTCGTCCAGTTGGGACGAGCGGGCCAATTACATGGGAGTCGGCCTGACCGGGAGGACACTGTGCATCGTCGGGCTGGGCAACATCGGAAAGGATCTGGCCAAGCTGATACAGCCTTTCGAGATGCGGGTGATAGCCGTCGACCCCTACGTAAAGCAGAAGGATGCAAGCCCCTTAGGTGTCACGCTGATAGGCATGGAAGAGGCCATGAAGCAGGCAGACTTTGTGGTGGTGACCGCGGCTCTGACCGAAGAAACGCGGGGACTTGTTGGCGAGAAGGAGTTCGGACTCATGAAGCCCTCGGCCTTCTTCATCAACGTGGCGCGCGGCCCCATCGCTAATCAGGCTGCCCTGACCCGCGCCCTGTCAGAAGGCCGCATCGCCGGTGCGGGACTCGATGTGTT
>JAQBWG010000098.1 GCA_027625225.1 Chloroflexota bacterium
CTCGGCCAGGGCCGCTTCATGGTTGGCGTCGGCTCCGGCGCGCTCCCTGTGGACATCCGCCTGTTCGGCCTCGACTACGAATCCGGCCAGCACCGTGAAATGACGCGCGAGGCCCTCGAAATCATGCTATTCCTCTGGCAAACCAAGGGCCCGGCCGAGTTCAAGGGAAAATACTGGACGACCAGGATCCCTGCCGACGACGAGTTCGCCGACATGAAGCTGAAAATAAACATCGAACCCTTTACCAAGCCGCATCCGCCCATCGCCGTCGCTGCCGGCAGCCCCAAATCCCAGACCCTCAGGATGGCCGGCGAGCGCGGCTACATCCCCCTCACCCTCGGCCTCGGCGAGGCCTACCTCGCTAGCCAGTGGGAGTCCATGGAAGAAGGCGCCAAGGAGGCCGGACGCAAGCCCCCGCCTCGCGACCTGTGGCGCGTCGTCCGCGACGTCTGGATTGAAGACACCGACGAAAAGGCCGAAAAGGCCGTCCGCGAGGGCATGATGTGGCGGGCCTGGGAAGAATACCTCTACCCCGTCTGGTCGTCCGGCCCCCAGCCCATCGTCCGCAGCATGAAGCACGATGCCAGCGTTCGCGACGAAGACGTCACCCTCGACTACATCATGGAAAACGTCTGGCTGGTGGGCAGCCCCGAAACCGTCGCCCGCAAACTACGCCGCCTCTACGACGTCTCCGGCGGTTTCGGGACCCTGCTGCTCATGACCCTCGACCATTACGACAACCCCGAAGGCTGGAACGCCACCATGCGCCGCTTTAAAGAAGAAGTCATGCCGCTGGTAGCCGACCTGAAGTAGAATCCCGATAATTCGCAATCAGGAGGATTTCAAATGGCAAACCCGTTAGTGATAGATGTCCACGTCCACTACTACGCCACCCGACGCGAGGGCCGCGAGTCGGTCGACCCCTACGAAGGCTGGGAGTTCGGCAAGCACCCCACGCCAGCGTTCAGCAAATACGATGGAGTGGTGGACGACGTCCTCCGCAACATGAAGGAATCCGGCGCATCCACCTTCTTCATGGTGCACTTCTACCTCCCCTTCATAGACCGCTACAGCCACGTGCAAAAAGTGCCCGCTGGTGCCGCCCGGGAAAAGGCCATCAAAGAGTTCAGCGCCGCGCACAAGGAAAATTTCAAGCGTTCCAACTACTGGGCCTGCGAAGTCTTGAAAGACCACCCCCAGCTTCATCCCTACGTGTTCATAGACCCCTGGGTGTTCTCCCCGCAGGAGACCGCAGACCACCTCACCGACCTGGCAAAGAACCACGGCGCAAAAGGAGTAAAACTCCACGCCCCCATCCAGATGTTCAAGATGAGCGACGAGCGCATGTACCCCGCCTACGAAGTTTGCCGTGACCTCGGCCTCGGCATCGTCGCCCACTCCGGCACCTCACAGGGCGACGTGCAGTACGGCGACCCCCAGGCCTTCGTGCCCGTGTACAAAAATTTCCCCGGCCTCAAACTCATCACCGCCCACCTCGGCAACGGGTCGTGGAAGCAGACCAGAGAAGTCGCCAAGGCCAATCCCAACGCCGTGTTCGACACCTGTGAACTCATCGAATGGTTCGGCGCCCCGCTCGGCCCCACGCCGGAGGACTTCGCCCGCCTTATAAAAGACATCGGCCCCGAGCGTGTCATGCTCGCCTCCGACTTCCCTTGGTGGAGCACCAAGCACGTCATAGACATCCTCATGGACCTACCCATCCTGTCCCGGGAAGAAAAAGAGGGTATCCTGGGAGCCAACGCCGCCCGCTACATGGGGTTCTAAGGGGGCATCAACCCGTAATCGTAAAGGAGGTTGTCATGCGACGGATAGTTTTAGGAATAGCTGCCGTGTTACTGCTGGCCGTACTCGCCTGTAGCGACTCGTCGCCCTCCACTCAGGGCTCGACCTCACCCACCGTTCAGGAAACGGCGACCTCCTTACCTACTAGCGAACCGGTTGTTACACAGCAAACGGACGACGAGCCCACCGGTAACACCTTCCTCGACCTCCTGTCGCTCGTGCCCGACACCCCCGAGACCCGACAGGGTGTCTTCGTCAACGACTTCGCTCGCATCCGTGACCTTTGTGACATCGCACTTCCCGGCCCTGATGCCGACCAGCAAGCGCTACTGGCGTATTTTCGGGATGTCACACATCCTGCGGACTTCACTATCGAGCGGTCTTTTATCTCCGGACTAGGCGGCTTTCAGCCCTTCGCCACCCAAAACCTCGGCTTTACCATACGGGATGTGGATGCCGACCTGTATTTGAGTGACGAAGCCGCTGCAGAAGATGTATTCCTTGAAGTTGTGCTAGGACGATTTGACCCGGAAACGGCCAATCGATTGATGAAGGATTGTGCCGATTGCCTCGAATCGGTCTCAAGCCGGTATTCCGCTGAAGAATACAAAAGGCTCACGGTACATGCGTGGGGAGATGGGCTTATCCTGCACACCAGCGAGCGGTATACAGCCCCTATAGGCGACTCCAACGGGCGTTCAATGCCTACCGTGGTCTCTTCAAATTACTTGGCTCGGGCTATGTCGACGGACTTTACCAAAAGCGTTATCGATGCGGCCCATAACGATGCTTCGAGCTTGACGGATACGGAAGAGTTTGAGCAGCTTGCGAAAGCACTGGATAGTCTGGGCGTGCATAGTGCGTTTGTGAGTGGTGAAACCCACCAGGTTGAAAAATGGCTCGAAGACCGGTACTTAGGGGCCCCGGACTGGCAAATAGAGGCGATATTGCAAATAGTTGGCCGGGTTCCACTTATGGTGCCCTACAGGGCTTTCGCCACCGGAGTCGGAAAAGATACTGAACCGTTCGCAGCCATCGTTATCGTTAACAGCAACTCTCGTGATGCCTCATTGAACGCTCAGGTTCTGCGAGCACGGCTCAACGAAGGACGTATGCTTAACAATCGGTTGGATTACAACGAATGGTTTGAGCGCATAGATGTTCAAACGAATGGAAGTGTTCTGACGGTTAAGATATACGGGGAAGTGCCGGTGGGGAACTGGGTTGATCGGATAGTACGAGGCGAATACTTAATCGTTCACGAATAGCCGTCGGCTAGGCAGTCACCGCCGTTGCCGCCGCGTGCTGCTCGTCCGCGTGGTAGGAGCTGCGCACCAGCGGACCCGACGCCACATGGCTGAAACCCAACGCCTCGCCCTCCATGCGTAGCTCGTCGAACTCCGCCGGCGTGTACCATCGCTGCAGTTCCGTGTGCTTCTTCGATGGCCGCAGGTATTGGCCTATCGTCAGCAGGTCACAATCCACCGAGCGCAGGTCGCGCATCGTCTGAATAATCTCGTCCTTCGTCTCACCCAGGCCCACCATCATGCCCGACTTGGTCACCGCGCCGGGGGTGATTTCCTTGGCCTTGGCCAGCAATTCCAGAGACTGGTCGTAGTCGCCCTTCGCCCGCACCCGGTGGAACACGCTCCGCACCGTCTCGATGTTGTGGTTCAGCGTGTCCGGCCGCGCGTCCATCACCGTCTTGAGCGCGTCCCAGTTGCCCTGGAAGTCGGGGATGAGCACCTCCACCTTGCACTCCGGCAACCGCTTGCGCACCTGTGTGATGCACTGCGCGAAGATGAACGCCCCGCCGTCCGGCAGGTCGTCGCGGTTCACCGACGTGATGACCGCATACTTCAGTCCCATCTTCTCTGCCGTCTCTGCTAGACGCACCGGCTCCTGCAAGTCCAGGCCCGTCGGTTTGCCGCTGGTCACCGCACAGTACGTACAGGCCCGCGTGCAGATATCGCCCAGAATCATGAACGTCGCCGTGCCGCGCTCCCAGCACTCCCCGATGTTCGGGCAGTGTGCCTCTTCGCACACCGTGTGCAGCGTCGCACCCCGCAGCATGTTCTGTAGCTTGATGTAATTTGGGCCGCCCGGCATCTTTGCCTTCAGCCATTCGGGCAGCCTTCGCTGGGTCGTCGTCACATCCGCTCCTCGTTTGAGTCTGGCAAGAATCATACCAAACATCCTGTGCTATAGTGGCTCTAGCTACGATTCAGATTCCACAGAGACGCCATGCTCAAGCCGCCCTCAGACAAAACCCAGATAGAAGAAAACGTCCGCCTCGAACTCGGCGAAATGAGCCCCGACGGCGACACACTAGCCATGTTCGACGGCGAACAGATTCCCGTGTGCGGGGGCATCATGGGGGAGGTCGTCGAGGCAACAATCCGTCGCTTCACCAAGCGACGGAAGCGCGTCACTGTAGGCGTCGTCGAAGACATCATTCAAGCATCGCCCCACCGTGTCGCTCCCCCTTGCCCCTACTACGGCCCTTGCACTGGCTGCGACTGGCAGCACATCGCCTACCCGCACCAACTCCAACTCAAACGCGAGCGCATCCAAAAAGCCCTCGCGTCGCACCCCGAACTGGCCGACGTTCCCGTCGCCGAAACGTTGCCCAGCCCATCGCAATTCGGCTACCGCAACCACGCCCGCTTCACCGTCCGGAATCAGGGCCAGCTCGGTTTCGTCAACCGGGTTACGCGCCGGTGGACCCGCGTGGACGAATGCATGCTCATGGACCCGGGCATCAACGAAAAACTGGCGGAACTTCAGGACAAAGCCGACACTTCGCAGCTCTCCATCCGCTACGGCATCAACACCGACGAGTGGCTTATACAGCCGCGCATGAGCATATCGACGCCCACCGGACAGGCCTATTACAAAGAAAAACTGCTGGACAGAACCTTCCGCGTCGCCTCACCGTCGTTCTTCCAGGTGAATACCAAGCAAGCAGAACAGCTTGCCGAGAAAATACGCGAGCGCCTGACACCTGCCGAAAACCTCACCGTGGTGGATGCCTATGCTGGTGTGGGCACGTTCGCGGTGCTGTTGGCGCCGCACGTGAAACGGGTGATTCTTATCGAAGAGTCGCCCGCCGCGGTGAAGGACGCCGCTATAAATGCCATCGGACTGGACAACGTCGGGTTCATGGAAGGCCGGACGGAGGACGTGCTAGCTACTCTGGACGAGCGGCCGGACGTGCTTATCCTCGATCCGCCGAGGGTGGGTTGCCATCCCGATGCCATCGCGGCTGCCGTGAGGTTGTCTCCGCCGACGCTTTTGTATGTCTCGTGTGTGCCGGAGACGGCGGCGCGCGATTTGGCGTTGCTCGCGCAAGGCGGCTACACAGTCGAGAACGTCGAGCCGGTGGACATGTTCCCGCAGACCCACCATGTCGAGTGTCTGGCTACGCTACGGCTGGCGTGAGGCGTACAATACTGCAATGCCCAGTTCAAAAAACATGGCAACAGTCGCATCGCGTACGCTGGTTTTGGCGTCCGGTTCGCCCCGTCGCCGTGAACTCATGGGAAAGTATTTCAACCACGTCGAGTTGAACAGGCCGTCGGACGAAGAGCCGGAGCCCGAAGCAGATGAAAAGCCGGACGTGTACGCGCTGCGGGTCGCCCGAACCAAAGCAGAGCAAATAGCGCAGCGCCGTCACGACGCAGTGGTCATCGCAGCGGACACGGTTGTTGCCCTAGATGGCGACATCATGGGCAAACCGCAAGACGAGAACGAAGCGATTAGTATGCTTCAGCGCTTGCGAGGTAAAACTCACAGGGTTACTACTGGCGTAGTCGTGCTCGACACAGGTACAGGGCTGTCGTATAAGGCCGCGCCGCAGACTGCTGTGACGATGCGAGGGTATTCGGGCGGCGAAATCGAAGCGTATGCGGCATCCGGCGAGCCGATGGATAAAGCGGGCGGGTACGCCATTCAGGACGCGACTTTTAAGCCTGTGTCAAACATTGAGGGATGTTATCTGAACGTGGTTGGGCTTCCGGTGTGTGTCCTGGCAGACCTGCTGGTGCAGGCCGGTAAGACAAACGAGATGAAGATGGATGTAGCCGCACCCGTCGAGTGCACGGACTGCACTTTTGGGAAGGCGGCCAGATGAACATTTTCGGCATCGGCGGCCTGGAGTTGCTGGTCATCATGCTGGTGGGGTTTCTCATACTCGGCCCGGCCCGGATGGTGAAGATGAGCCGTAAGATGGGCAAGACCATGAGTGACGTAAAAAAGGCGACGTCGGAGTTCACGGATATGGTTGTAATGGACGAGGATGAGGAAGAAGAGACGCCAAAACGTCCGCCACCCCGACAACAAAAGCAATTAGAGCCGGGCACGGAGCCGCCCAACGATGATAGCGATAGTGATAAAGACGATGGGCCAATCCCCTTTTCACAGGGAGGCCAGACAGTACTGGAGGAAGGCGACAAGGAGCCTGAAGGTAAGGCGTGAAAGACCGCGAACTTCCCGTTCAGCAGCACCTCGGAGAACTTCGGCGAAGAATCACGCTCTCGGTCATCGTAGTAATTGCGTTCACCGTCGCGGCGTTCATCTTTAACGAGCAACTGATTGTGTTGCTTATGGAACCGGCCAAGGGGTTCGAAGCGATACCCAACGGCAAGCCGGTGTTCACCGAGCCCACCGAGTATATCGGTGTGGCTATGAAGGTGTCGCTCTACACCGCAATCGCGGCGTCTATTCCCTTTCTTTTGTATCAGGGTGTCATGTTCGTCGCGCCGGGACTTAAGCCCGAGGAGCGGCGATATCTGTATTTCCTGCTCCCATTAAGCATCGTCGCGTTTCTGGCCGGTGCCTCCTTCGGTTATATAGTTCTCTTTCCACCCATGGTGAGCTTTTTACTGTCGTATGGAGGCAACGTCGCGGTGCCGTTGATTCGGGTGGGCAGTTACATCAATCTCATGATAAGCCTGCTGCTTTGGATGGGATTAATCTTCGAGATGCCGCTGGTGTTCTTTTTCCTAGGGAAAATAGGCATCGTTACGTACAAGTGGATGTCCAAACAGAGGCGGTACGCGGTGCTGGTCGCATTCATCATCGGGGCTATCGTGACCCCTACACTCGACCCCGTCAATCAGGCTATCGTCGCCGGGCCGGTTATCGTGCTGTACGAATTGAGTATCTGGCTGGTGTGGTTGGGTACGCGCGGGCGTCGGGCCAAAGCGAAGCAGGCGGCAACCACTGAATCTACCGATTTGGCAGTCATTGACAAGGATGGACTGACCAAGCGAGACAAGTAGGCAATAAGAATTAGAGGAAACAAAAAGGGGCGGGGAAACACCCCCCCCCTTTTTTTTT
>JAQBWG010000099.1 GCA_027625225.1 Chloroflexota bacterium
ATCGGAGGCATGTGTGTTCAATAAGGTCCTCGTAGCCAACCGAGGTGAAATCGCCTGCCGAATCATCCGAACATTGCGTCGGCTCGGCATAAAAAGTGTTGCCGTTTTCTCGGAAGCGGATGCCAAAGCGCCGCACGTGAAGCTGGCCGACGAGGCGCATCCGATCGGGCCACCGCCCGTTTCTGAAAGTTACCTCAAAATCGACAAAATCATCGCACTTGCGCAGGCTACGGGTGCCGAGGCGATTCATCCTGGATATGGGTTTATGTCGGAGAACGCCGACTTTGCGGAGGCCGTGGCACGTGGCGGTATGGTGTTTGTGGGGCCGCCGCCCGAGGCGTTGCGGGCGCTGGGTAAGAAAACCGAGGCGCGGAAGCTGTTACCCGATATCAATGTGCCTACGGTGCCGTGGAGCGAGGTTTCTGCGGACGATATGGATAGGATTCGAGAGGTGGCGGAAGACATCGGGTTCCCGGTCATCGTCAAGGCGTCACAGGCCGGCGGTGGTGTTGGAGCGACGGTTGTTAAAAGCTCAGATAAGCTTGAAGATGCGGTGAGGTCTTCAGTCCAGGTCTCGGAACGGTTCTTCGGGACATCGCAGATTCATATCGAGAAATATTTGGAAAAGGCCCGCCATATCGAGGTGCAGGTCATCATCGATCAGTTTGGTAGTGCGGTAGCGTTCCCGGAGCGCGACTGTTCCATCCAGCGTCGCTATCAGAAAGTGGTCGAGGAGTCTCCTTCGGTCGCGGTGTCGCCCCTCCTACGCCGGTATCTATCCGAGGCGGCCCTCAAGGTCATGAAGGCAGGCGGATATGTGAATACAGGCACGGTCGAATTTCTGGTCGATGCCTACAACAATTTCTATTTCCTCGAAGTCAACTGCCGCATACAGGTGGAGCATCCGGTGTCAGAGATGGTTACGGGCGTGGATATCGTGGAGCACCAGATACGGGTGGCGGCTGGACAGAAGTTGAACCTTACTCAGAACCAGGTCCGGGCGCGTGGGCATTCCATAGAGGTGCGAATCTACGCGGAAGACCCGAAGACCTTCACGCCGACGGTGGGAACGATTACCAAGTATCGTGAACCTACAGGTGGTGGCATTCGGGTGGACAGCGGACTGACGGCCAACTACGAGGTCACGCCGTACTACGACCCTATGCTGGCAAAGCTCATCGTGTGGCGGGAAACCCGCGAGGAGGCTATCACGGCAATGGTCTCGGCCCTGGAGGAGTACACCATCGAGGGGATGGTGACGAACATGCCTCTGCTATCTAAAATCATGCAGCATCCGATATTTGTGAGCGGTGAGTACGATACGGCATCGCTGACGCCACAACTGGCGAAGTCGCCGTTACCAAGCAAGAAGCCGATAGCTGGCGACCTTTCCGAACTGTGGAAGTACGGCCGGTAGGCGCATTTCGGGCCAGGGTACGCTGAACTCAGGAGGGCAATGCTATGAAGACCACGAAGTTCACCATCTTCTTCGACTATTCTTGACCATACGTGCATAACGCAGCGGTGTGGCTGCGTACGGTTTCCGAAGAAAAAGCAAAACAAGGCGAAGAACTCGACATTACGTGGCGACATTTCCTGCTCGACCAGATAAATAGCAAGCAGGGCCCTGACTGGAAAATTTGGGAACAGTCTGAAGATAAGCAAGGGAACCTATTAGCACAAAGAGCGGGTGAGGCCGCCCGAAAGCAAGGCAAGGAAGCCTTTGAGAAATACCACCTCGCACTGTTGGTTGCCCGGCACGGGCCGGAGGGGCGACGGGTTTCGTTGAGTAATCGTGATGCGCTATTACAGGTGGCCGGTGAGGTAGGTCTGGACACAGATAGACTGAACAAAGACATGAAAGACGAGTCGTTGTTGGATACTATCGCAAGCGACCACACCGAGGCAGCGGGACAATACGGGGTGTTTGGAACACCCACGTTTTTGTTCGACAGTGGCCTAACGGTGTACTTGAAGATGTTTGTGCCACCTGCTGATGAGTCGCTCGATACGTTCGAACACTTTCTCGGGTTGATGTCCGACAAACCGTACCTTGGGGAGGTCAAACGGCCACAGCCGCCCTGGCCCAAAGGTGCGGTGAGGCCGCCGACTTCTTAATGATGCAATGACCGCGGGCGAACAAAGCTTGAAGGCAGTGCAGGATGCGTTGAGCGTGCGGTTTCAAGACGAGTCGTTGCTGGGCCTCGCGTTTGTGCATAGTTCGTTCATAAACGAGACAGCGGGTGACGCTGTCGAGTCTAACGAGCGTCTCGAATTTCTTGGGGACGGCGTTGTGAACCTCATCGTTGCTCAAGAATTGTATGTGCAACACCCCGATTGGTCGGAGGGCCAACTTACCAGTGCGCGGTCGGCCCTGGTGCGGACGGAATCGCTGGCGCAGGTTGCAGGCGAGTTGGGACTCGGAGCGTTTTTGCTGATGGGCAAGGGGGAAGATGGGAGCGGGGGGAGAGAGCGGCTGTCGAACCTGGCGGCAGTATTTGAAGCGGTAACCGGGGCGTTGTTTCTTGACCAGGGGTATGCAACTGCCCAAAGGTTCGTACTAGATGCCATCGAGTTTGAGCCTGTACGTGCGGTTGCCGAAGGGTCGTCCAAGAACCCGAAGTCGGCCCTTCAAGAATTAGTGCAGTCGAAAGGGTTAGGGCCACCTAAATACCGCATCGTAGAATCCGTAGGTCCTGATCATGAACCCCTGTTTACAGCGGAAGTGTTGATTCGAGATGAGGTCAAAGGGTCGGGAATAGGCTCCAAAAAATCTCTAGCTCAGCAACGTGCGGCCGAAGAAGCACTTGAAGCGTTCGACAAATCCTAAACTCATTCTCTCGGGGTCCTTCCGTATAATGTCGCCACTATGATTTTCAAATGGTACGTGTTCTATGGCTGCGAATAAGCAGAATGTGCTCATAACCGGGGCATCTTCCGGTATTGGCTTTGCTACGGCCCTTTATCTGGCTGAAAAAGGCTATTCGGTTATTGGAACCAGCCGGTCAAAAGCGCGCCTTGGGGGATTGGAAAAACAGGCTGCTGCGAAGGGGCTTTCGGTGGCCGGTTTCGAGCTGGATATCAATGAAAATGATGCCGTAAGTGAGGGTGTTTCTCAGATAGTATCCAGCTATGGACAAATTGATGCCCTGGTGAATAATGCAGGGTACGGTTTGTGGGGGCCGTTGCAATCGCTTTCGATGGATGATTTCAAGGCGCAGTTCGAGACGAATCTATTTGCTGTCTTCAGGATGACCCAGGCGGTGCTCCCAGGGATGCTTGAAAGGCGCCGCGGGGCTGTCATCAACATCAGTTCGGTGGCAGGACGGGTGCCGACGCCGTTCAATAGCGCTTATTCGGCCAGCAAGTTTGCGTTGGAAGGTATGAGCGAGTCGTTACGGATGGAGTTGTATCCGTTCGGTGTACGGGTGGCGGTGGTCGAGCCTGGGTTGTTCAAGAGCAGGTTTCATGACGGACAGGGCAGGGACGATAGCAGGCTTGGCTCTGATTCCCCGTACAAAGAGTTCATCGAACGGTACGACCGAAAGCACGACCGAATCATGCGGATAGCGCGTGACCCGATTGGCGTCGCCAAGGTTGTGCACAAGATTTTGAAGAGCAGGAATCCGTCGTTCCGGCATCCGGTCGGGACGGAGTCGTGGCTTGGGGGCATCGGGGCGCGATTCGTCCCCGAGAGGATTTTGGAAGCGATGATACGGCGCTCGATCATGTAGGGTCGGCTATGGAGAAGGCCTTCTTGACCCGGTGAGGGTTGACGAGGTCGAGAAACTCGGCGGTTTTCATGTCACGTTCCAATAAGAATCGGGTGTAGCCGTCCAGTACGCGTTCCAACTCCCCCAAAAGTTGTGCGTTCAATTGCAGGTCGAGTGCTTTTTCCGCATGGTTTTGTTGAAAGAACCGCAATACTTTCAACACGTTCAAGGGGATGGGCATCAGTGTGTGGCCGGATTCGGATCGGCAGTTGGGGCAGATGATGCCACCCTGGGAGCTGGAAAACAGGTGTGTCTGAGGTTCCAGAGGGGTGTCGCAGGCCACGCATTGACGGAGTTCCGGCCCAAACCCCGACATTTGAAGTATGCGGGTTTGGATGTAGCGGACAAGCTGGATGGGGTTATCGGTGACTTCGGCGAGGTCTAGTGCTGAAGTAAGGAGCTTGTAAACGGATGGACTGGACGAGCGTTCTTCCGAGAAGCCGTCCACGAGCTCGGCCAGGAACATAGCGGCGGACAGCTTGGTTAGGTCGTTGCGGATGGAGGGATAAACGGCTATGGCCTCGGCTTCGGTGATGATGTCGAGGTCGCGACCTTCGGTTAGTGAAACGGCTACCCGATTCAAGGGTTGCAGATGGCCGGACATTTTGCTTTTCGGTCGGCGTACGCCGCGGGCCACGGCACGGACTTTGCCCATGTTCGGGGTGTAGAGGACGAATAACCGGTCAGCTTCCCCGATAGGGAAATGACGCAATACAACAGCTTCGGTTTTGTATCCGTGGATTCGTCCGCCGGTCATGAGTACAGCCGTTTAAGGGCTAGCGGAATCAGAAGGCCTGGCGGCCTTCGATGGCGCGGCTGAGGGTAAGGTCGTCGGCGTACTCTAAATCGCCGCCAGCGGGTAGGCCGCGGGCGGGCCGGGTGAGCTTGATACCCAGGGGCGCGAGAAGTTGGTGGAGGTACATGGCCGTGGCTTCGCCTTCGACGTTGGGGTTCATGGCCAGGAAGATTTCTTCTACTTCGTCGCTTTTGATTCGTTCCAATAG
Source organism: Chloroflexota bacterium (assembly GCA_027625225.1). Classification (GTDB taxonomy): domain Bacteria; phylum Chloroflexota; class Dehalococcoidia; order Lucifugimonadales; family VGZR01; genus VGZR01. The sequence goes on from JAQBWG010000099.1 coordinate 4,778, forward strand.
AGATTTGATTTTGAGTTCGTCTGGCCCTACGCCGTTCATGGGGGAAATCACCCCGTGCAGGACGTGATAGAGGCCGTTGTAGGCTCGGGTGCGTTCCAGGGCACGGACGTCCAACGCCTCTTCGACGACGCAGATGCGGCTCCTGTCGCGGGTTGTGTCATCGCACACTGCGCAGGGGCTTCGCTCGGTGATGTCGCAGCAGATGGTACAGAGAGTGATGCGCTCCTTGACCGCGAGGACGGCCTCGGCCAGCGAACGGGCCTCAGCTTCGGGCATGCGTATGAAGTAGTAGGCGAGTCGCTGCGCCGACTTTGGCCCGATGCCGGGGAGCTTGTGCAGTTCGTCTATGAGCCGGGCGACCGGGCCAGCGTCCTGCCGTCTGTGGGAGTTGTTGGAATTCATACGGTCAGGGCAGCCGTTACATGAGGCCGGGGATTTTCATCCCGCCGGTGAGTGCGCCCATGCGTTCCGACGCCATGCCCTGGGCCTTTTCCAGGCCATCGTTGACGGCGGCAAGCACGAGGTCTTGCAACATTTCGACGTCGTCGCTGGACACCACTTCGGGGGAGATGGTGATGGATTCGACCTGTAATTTGCCTGTGACGACGGTCTTTACGACACCGCCGCCCGCGCTGCCTTCGACGGTCGCGGTTTCAAGCTCCTGCTGAGCCTTCATCATCTGTTTCTGGAGTTCCTGTGCCTGACGGATCAGTTTCTGGTTCAACGGTATCCTCCTTTTCGGCTATTACATGAGCACCGAGGGACTGTGCGGCGCGTATCAGATTACTGTCTCGACGGCGGCCTGCCTGTTGGGCCTGTCCATTCGCCCCGTTCGAGACTGCTACACGGATATCATACGGGCTACCCATAGCTTTCGCCAAAGCATCCTGGAGTATTCTCCGGCCGTCGGGGTTGTTCATTTCGCTTTCCAGCCGTTCGGCATGGGTTTTGTGTTGGAACCTAAAGGTTATGACCCCTTCTCCCACCTCGCGCTGGTCGCATCCGCGCAGCAACGCTCCGACGTTGAAGCGTCCCCATTTTTGGCGGTTCAGCATGCGGAGAAGCGGCTCCCACTGACTTTCGAGGCGGGCTTGCGGCTCGGTGGGCAGTTCACCTCCGGGTGGCGGTTCGAAGCTTGCCGGAGGTGGCGGGGCCGCGCGGCGCTGTTGCGGGGGCGGGTCTTGTCTTTGCGGGCGCGGCTGCTGGTTTGCAGGGCGGGAAGACTGTGCAGGGGCCTGTCGTGGCGGCGCTTGCCGCTGTGGCGGTGCGGGACGAAGCTGTTGTGCAGCAGCAGGTGTTGGCGCAGCCCTTTCGGGTTCCAGGGTGGATTCCACAAAGGCGAGTTCCAGCGGTAGAGCCATTGCGCTCTCCTGGCGCATGTCGGCTCTGGAAAAGCTTTTGAGGGCATGGACGATATAGTCGAGCGACGTATTCGAGGTGTAGTCGCGGAGGCGGTTGACCGCTTCGCTGGAGATTTCAGACGGGAGTCCTGCTCCAGATTTCATGAGCATGGCGGCTCGCAGGTTTTCGACGGTGGCGCGGTGGAGCTGCCGCAGGTCGCTGCCCTGGGCAACGACTTCGCCGATGAGTTTCAATCCTTCTTGCGAGGAACGGGCCAGGATGTGTCCGGTGAGAGTCAGCGCGGCTTCGTCGCTTTCGAGTCCCAGCAGGTCGCGGACGTGCTGTTCGGTGAGTGGTGAGCCGTAGGAGACGATGGCCTGTTCGAGCAGGTTGATGGCGTCGCGGAGACCTCCTGCCGAGGTTTTGGCGATGAGTTCGAGGGCCTGAGTTTCCGCCTCGACATTTTCGCCTTCGCATACGACTTTGAGGCGTCCGATAATGGGGGCGAGCGAGATGCGACGGAAGTCGAACCGCTGGCAGCGGGAGATGATGGTTGCGGGAATCTTGTGCGCTTCGGTAGTGGCGAGGATGAAGATGGCGTGCGGGGGAGGCTCTTCCAGTGTTTTAAGCAGTGCGTTGAAGGCCTCTTTGGTGAGCATGTGGACTTCGTCCACGATGTAGACCTTGAACTTGGTTTCGTTGGGGGAGAAATTGACGCGCTCACGCAGATTGCGGATGTCATCAATGCCGCGGTTGCTAGCGGCGTCTATCTCGATGAGGTCAAGGGCCCGGCCTTCAGTGATGGCTTTGCAGATGTCGCATTCGTCGTCGGGTTCGCCGTTTACGGGCGATGTGCAGTTGACGGCTTTGGCAAGGATGCGGGCGGTGCTCGTCTTGCCGGTGCCGCGGGGACCGCAGAACAGGTAGGCGTGGGCGACGCGGTCGGTGGAGACGGCGCGGCTGAGGGGTTGAGTGACCGGCTCCTGG
>JAQBWG010000100.1 GCA_027625225.1 Chloroflexota bacterium
GGAGCTCGCCTACGCCGGGCGACCTTTATACGTGCCTGAGCGCGACGTACGGAAACCAGTGCGCGTTCCAAGTCCATGTCCGCACCTGCGTTAGCGACCTGTTCTTGAGCGCGTTTCAGCGCTTCCTCGGCCCGCTCAAGGTCAATATCCTCATCACGTTCGGCAGTATCGGCCAGGATGGTGGCTTTGTTGTTCATGACTTCCATGAAGCCGCCGCTTATGGCCATGATGGTTTCTTCGCCGTCTTTGCGAACCAGAAGTTCACCAGGCTTGAGTAAGCAGAGTAATGCGGCGTGGTTGGGAAGAATGCCTAACTCTCCGTCAAAACCGGGTGCAACGATGCTCTCGACCTGTTCGGAGTAGACTTGCTTCTCAGCAGTAACTATGTCTAGTTGAAAGGTGGCCATTCTTAGTTAAAGCTACGCTTTCTCTTTCATGTTTTCGGCTTGCTCAATGGCTTCGTCAATCGTGCCAATCATATAGAAAGCCTGCTCGGGAAGGGAGTCGTGTTTGCCCTCTAAGATTTCTTTGAAGCCGCGTACGGTTTCCTTGATCGGTACGTAGCGTCCGGGCCGTCCCGTGAAGGGTTCGGCCACGAACATGGGCTGGGAAAGGAAACGCTGGATGCGCCGCGCACGGGCAACGGTCTGGCGGTCTTCCTCGGAAAGCTCTTCCATGCCGAGAATGGCGATGATGTCCTGAAGGTCTCGATAGCGTTGCAGTACCTGCTGTACGTTTCGAGCGACCTCGTAGTGCTCCTGGCCTACAACAGCAGGTTCAAGAATGCGGGAGAATGACGTCAGGGGGTCTACAGCAGGGTAAAGGCCCTGGTCGGAAATGGAACGTTCCAGTGCAACGACGGCGTCCAAGTGGCCGAACGTGGTTACGATGCCGGGGTCGGTGTAGTCGTCCGCCGGTACGTAGATGGCCTGGAAGGAGGTGATGGAGCCGGACTGGCTGGAGGTGATGCGCTCTTCAAGGAGACCCATCTCGGTGCCCAGAGTCGGCTGGTAGCCCACCGCAGACGGCATACGTCCGAGCAAAGCGGACACTTCCATGCCTGCCAGAATGTAGCGGTAGATGTTGTCTACGAACAACAGCACGTCCTGGTTGCGTTCTTCTTTGTAGTACTCGGCCATAGTAAGACCGGTAAGACCGACACGGGCGCGGATACCCGGCGGCTCATTCATCTGTCCGAACACGAGTACGGTGCTTTTCAGAACGCCGGACTCTTGCATCTCTTTCCAGAGATCGTTGCCTTCACGGGAACGCTCACCCACACCAGCGAATACAGACATGCCCGAGTGCTCAGTGCCAATGTTGCGGATGAGCTCCTGAATTACAACGGTCTTGCCAACTCCGGCTCCGCCGTATGCGCCGACTTTACCTCCCTTGGTGAAAGGGGTAATGAGGTCAAGGACTTTTACGCCTGTTTCAAGAATCTCAATAGTGTTGGACTGCTCTTCGAATGTTGGAGGAGTCCGATGGATTGGCCATCGCTCGCCACCTTCAATCTCTTCAAGGCCATCGAGGGTATCGCCGAGGGCGTTGAACAAGCGTCCTAGCGTTGCATCACCGACCGGGACGGCTATGGGGGCGCCGGTATCCTGGACTTCGATGCCGCGGGCAAGGCCTTCCGTTGGTCCCAAGGCGAGACAGCGCACCGAATTATTCCCGATGTGTAGTTCGACCTCAAGGACGAGTTTTTTATCTCCGACCTTGGTCTCAAGTGCGTTGAGAATAGCGGGCATGGACTCGGGGGGAAACTCCGCGTCTACAACTGTTCCGATAACCTGTGAAATTTTTCCGGTTGCCATTGTTCCTCCTGAACTGCAAATCGTACTCGGCTAGTGAGAGATTCCCGCTAGCCGCTGACGGCTGCAGCACCTCCGACGATGTCTAATAGTTCCTTTGTAATCGTATCCTGGCGTACTTTGTTCATCTCAAGTGTAAGGTCATCGACCATCGCATTGGCGTTATCAGTAGCGCTGCGCATGGCGACCATACGGGCCGACTGTTCACTTGCCTGGGCCTCTAGCACTGCGTGGTATATCTGCATCTCCACGAAGCGTGGCAGCAATGCAGATAGTACCTCTGCGTTGTTTGGCTCATAGATATAGCCAACAGCTTTGCGCGGGTCGAGTTCTGCTGGAACTACCGGCAGAAGCGGCTCTATTACCGGCTTTTGTACAGTTGTGCTTATGAACTGGGCATAGGCTATATAAACGGCGTCTGTTTCGCCATTAGTGTAGTCGTCTATGACGATACGAGAGGCGGGTGTGGTGTCTGCAAGGGTTGGTCTGTCGTCCATATTGAGGAAGACGCCCCGTAAATCCTGGTTGGTACGCGCCATGAAATCGCGACCCTTACGTCCGATTGCGACCACACTTGAGGGGATGTCGTTTTTCTTTTCTTCTACGATGAACTGGCCGGCCCGGCGATTAACGTTGATGTTCAACCCGCCGGTTAGTCCGCGGTCGGGCGTTATTACGATAAGTTGTACCTTTTTAATTTCACGACGGCGGAGCAGGGGATGCATTTGATCTTCGTCTTGAGGCTGTGCCGCAAGGTCTGCCAAGAGCGCACGCATATGCTCAGCATAGGGCCTGGTGCTGAGTGCCATGTCCTGAGCGCGGCGCATTTTCGACGCGGCAATCATGGACATGGCGTTCGTGATTTTCGCCGTGTTTTCTACGCTCCGGATGCGTCGCCGTATTTGTCTTACGCTTGCCATGTTATGTAGACGTTGATGCCTTACTAAGTTTAGTAGGGGACAGTCTTTTTACACTCCTCGATAGCGCTTCTGAGTTTGGTGCCAATCTCGTCGGATATCTCTTTCTTGTCGGCAATCTGTTTCATGAGGTCGGGTTGATTGGAGGCCATGTAGCTGTGGAGTGCGGCCTCAAACGCTTGGATTTTGCTGATTTCCACATCATCCAGCAATCCATTGACCAGTGCGTACATAATCGTCACTTGTTGTTCAAGTGACATAGGGTCGTTCTGCCCCTGCTTCAGCACCTCAACGGCGCGCTGGCCGCGTTCAAGCTGCGCCCTGGACGCGGCGTCAAGGTCTGACGACCCGAACTGAGCGAATGCAGCGAGGTTGCGGAATTGCGCGAGGTCGAGTCGCATCCGGCCCGCTACCTGGCGCATGGCTTTCGTCTGGGCTGAACCACCGACTCGTGACACGGAGAGACCTGCGTTTGCTGCAGGCCGGATACCGGCGTTGAACAGGTCGGGCTCCAGGTAAATTTGTCCGTCGGTGATGGAGATGACGTTGGTCGGGATATAGGCCGATACGTCACCTGCTAGAGTTTCAATGATTGGGAGTGCTGTCAGGGAACCGCCGCCGAGCGAGTCGTCAAGTCGTGCGGCACGCTCAAGCAAACGGCTATGCAAGTAGAAGACGTCACCCGGGTAGGCTTCGCGACCCGGTGGGCGGCGAAGTAGCAACGACATCTGACGGTACGCCCATGCATGCTTGGACAGGTCGTCGTACACGATGAGGGCGTCTTTACCTTGATTCATGAAGTACTCGCCCATGGCGCAGCCGGCGTAGGGGGCAAGATACTGCATCGGGGCTGGGTCAGCTGCGTTCGCAGCTACGATGATGGTGTGTTCCATGGCACCATGCTTCTCCAAAAGGCCCACCGTCTGAGCGATTCGAGCCACCTTTTGGCCGATGGCAACGTAAATACATACAAGGTCGCCACCCTTCTGGTTGATGATGGTGTCAATTGCCAGGGTGGTTTTGCCGGTGGAGCGGTCGCCGATGATAAGTTCTCGCTGGCCGCGGCCGACGGGAATCATGCCATCAATAGCTTTGATGCCGGTTTGCACCGGTGTGTTTACGGATTTTCGGGTAGATACGTCAGGGGCTACGACTTCTACCGGACGGGTTTCCTTAGTATTTAACGGACCTTTGCCGTCGATAGGCAGGCCGAGACCGTCTACTACACGGCCGAGGAGTTGTTCGCCCACGGAGACCTCAACGATGCGACCCGTGCTGCGTACCTCGGTACCTTCCTTAACCTGTCGAGTGTCACCAAGGATGACCGCGCCGACGCTGTCCTCTTCAAGGTTCAGCGCCATGCCCATTGTGCCACCCTCGAACTCAAGCAGCTCACTGTAGGTCACTCCCGAGAGGCCGTGTATCTGTGCGATACCGTCTCCAGTCTCAACAACTACTCCGACGTTGACCATAGATAGGTCTTGGCCGAACTCTTGGATCTGCCGCTTGATTACCGAAGCGATGTCTTGTCCCTTAACTGCCATGTGTTCCTCCGTAAATACCCGAGAACAACGTCTGATTCAATAAACGATTAGCCTCTTCGCCCAACTAGGCTATATCGCATCTGTTCAAGTTTAGTTCTGGCGCTACCATCCAGGATTTTGTCGCCAACCTTGGCTACGAAACCGCCAAGCACTGCAGGGTCAACCCTGGCGTTTAGCTTGACTTCGCTACCCACCATTTTCTTAAGTTGCTCACCGATAGCCTTTAATTGTGCTTCATCTAAAGCTACAGCGGAAACGACATCGCCTAGTACGATGCCTTTGTGGGCATACAGCATCTGCTCGTATTCGTCCAGTATTCGTGGTACCAACCGTACGCTATTACGTGAGGCGAGGAGCAACGCCAGATTGACTGGTAAGGGTTTAATACTCTTACCGAAAACCTCTTTTATGACTTCCTTCTTTTTGTCCATGAGCACGTTAGGAGCATCGAGGAGATTGACTAACTCCTCGTTCTCCAATGCCCGGGCCATGACGGTAAGGTCATCCGCCCATCCATCGAGGTCTTTCCCCTCGACAGCGAGTTCGAACGCCGCCTCCGCATATCTTTTTGCTGAGGGCTTTTTAGCCATACTTTTCTCTAAATCTCTTTTTTACTGGAGGTGTCAAGCGAGCGCTTATCCACGGCCCTTGGTGCTTTCTTCCAGCACTTTATCTATCAAATTTTTATGAGCCGTTTTGTCGAGGGACTTTTCGACAACGCGTTCGGCCGCAGTTACAGCAAGGTCGGCAAATTCACGGCGAAGGTCTTCAATAGCCGCGTCGCGCTCTCGCTTGATGGTTGACTCGGCACGCTCCCGTTCAGTCTGGATATCTGTGCGAGCCTTCGCCATTTCTTCTTCACGGAATCGCTCAGCCATCACTCGTGCTTGCTCAATCATCTGCTGGCCTTCAGTCCGTGCAGCGTCAATCTGCTTTTGCATGTCTTCCTTAGACTTTGCAGATTCTTCCTTCATGTTCTCAGCCATATCCAAGCTTTCTTTAATCTTGGCTGAACGCTGATCCAGCATTTTGGTAATGGGCTTATACAGCACCATCCATAGCAGGACGAAAAGTATGATGAAGCTAACTAGCTGTGTTATTAAGCCTGGTAAATTTATTCCTAATGCATCCATTGGCCTCAACCTCTCCCGGGCCCAGACCGCAAGTGCTTATGCACTGCGGCCGGGCGTGGCGGGAACTATGCTGGTCAGGTTACACGAACTTGATGATGACTGCGACCACCAAGGCGTAAATAGCGATAGCCTCGGTGAATGCGATAGCCAAAATCATGTTCTGCTGAATGGGGCCGGCAGCGTCTGGGTTTCGACCCAGAGACTCCATAGCCTTAGCAGCCAAAATGCCGATGCCCAAGGCCGGGCCTACAGCGCCCAGGCCGATAGCAAGTCCAGCACCCAGTGACGAAAGATCTCCTTCAATCATGTCCTACTCCTTCTACTACTCTTACTAAAAAACTCGTGCGCAGCCACGCCTCTGTGAGCCGGGTATCCCTAGTGCCCTTCTGCCCCGTGGCTTACTGTCGCTGCCGATGCGAAAACCAGGGTGAGCATGGAGAAAATGAAGGCCTGAATCAGTCCCACGAATAGCTCCAACCCCAGGAACGGCACAATGCCGATAAGCGGAATCAAAAACGCCATCGCGACCAGTAATACTTCACCCGCGAATATGTTTCCAAACAGACGGAAGGTGAAGCTAATGACCTTGGCGATTTCGCTGATTCCTTCAAGGATTCCTACAAAGAACCAAATCGGTCCTTGTTTGAAGTTGATAAATTTCCCTAAATGAGTGAAGAAGCCGAGTCTCCTGAATCCCCAGAAGTGGACTAGCACCATAGCTACCAGTGCTATGGCCAGTGTGGTGTTTACGTCTGTGTTGGCGCTTCGCAGGAAGGGGACAAGGATGCCTGCTTGCTGGCCTTCTGGGACGATGTGTTCGCCATGCTCTTCGGCTTCAAGATAGTCAACCGCCGAAATCTGGTCGCTGACTGAACCGAAGGGGGTGATTCCTACAGAGCCTTCACCGTTGAAGGTCGAGAATTTTGTGTTCCCTAGCTCTGACACAAGAAGGGCATGTTCGTCAACGGTTTCGCCTTTTTCTTCTGCCTCTTTAACCTGTTTTTCTACGCGCTCTTCGGCATGGTGAATGAACTCTTCCGGAGATTCGATTCTGCCGATGGTCGCATAGCCAGGAAGAATCCCCATCCAGTTCGACATCACGATAAACAGGAAGATAGTCATTACTAGCGGGAGGAATACACGGGCTCGTTCGCGACCGGCCACGCTTTCGGCTAGGTTTATGAAATATTCGAACACAGCCTCAAAAAAGTTTTGCAGGCCTCGCGGAACTTCGGTGATTTTACGGGTTGCAAAGAAGCTGATGATAAGGAGAAGAACGATAGAAGCCCACGTGGCAATCATGGTGTTTGTGATGGTGAATCCGGGGAATTGTTCGTTAGCGGTTACTTTTTCCGCCGCCAGCTGTAAGTGGGGTAAAGGTGAACTGAGGAAGCCTGCGCCGAATTTGTCGCCAAGTGCACCGCCGGCTAGGCCGACAACGAAAAGCACAAGAAAGGCCACAAGGGCCATTGCCATTTTTGGGTTACGAAGCAGTTTTCCCACTACGTTCGGTACACCTAAGAATTAGTTTAGTTCTTTGGGGGAAGCGAAGAACCCCGATAGAATCCTATACATCCCTATGACAGCCACCGCCACT
>JAQBWG010000101.1 GCA_027625225.1 Chloroflexota bacterium
GAACGAAAAGAACGACAAGTTCGCCAATAAACTTAAAGCCGAGTTGAACAGCCTACTGGGCAAGCTCGAGGTGCCCGGTTGTGTGAGCGGCGTGAACGGCGGCGGCCTCCTGTTCATGAAGATTGGCGTCGACCACGACTGCGACAAAGAGGTCTGCGTGATGTCTCCAGAGGACTTCAAGAAAACGCAGAACGCCAAGCGCAACAGCCAACTACAACTCGCTTTGCTGAACCACGGCATCGACCCCATGAGCAACGGCACCCGGCTCATCACCAGCGCAGCGCATACCGACCAGGATGTGACCGACACCGTCGCCGCCTACGAAAAGGCGCTGACCGAAGTTCGGGAAGTCGGCCTGCTCTAGTCCCAATCCATGTAGGGCGATGATGTTCCGGCGCGGATAGAGTTATTCAGCCATAAAACGAAGGGCCTGCCCAACACATTGGGCAGGCCCTTCGAGCGTTCGGTAAGAATTGGGACTACCTAAAGGCTAGTACGCCCGCCGCAATTTTCTCAATACCAGCGTCTCGTCGCACGACACGCACTGCTTCGCTCTTATACCGTTCGATGTCCCGCATGAACCACAGAAGAGTAGCACTTGCCTAAAGTCGACATCCGGGACCAATTTGCCACAATACCGGCAGTATTTGCTGGTCACTCTGATGTGCTGAGAGCACGAGGGGCAAGGCATATTGGGATAGTTCTGCTTGAACCGGAACGGTGACGTCTGCTGTGCCCATCGAAAGCGGCTTGCCACCCACACAGCTCCGACCGCCGTCATGATAAAGGCACCTGGCGGGAATCCAAACAAGAGAGTATTGAAAAGTGCGTGCGCTCCTGCCGCAAGTAATAATCCTCCAGCAATGGTGATTATTCTATTCTCTCCTTTTTGACCCTTTTGGAAACTCCGCGCTAGCGCATATCCCCAAATTGAACCGAACACCACATGGCCTAGAGTGCTAATCGGCGCCCGTACAATCATTACCTCTGCCCCAAACCATAAAACGTAAAGTACATTCTCAACCGTCGCGAAACCCAAACTGGCCGCCGCCGCGAACACCAAACCATCCATAGGTTCGTCGAAGTGCGTCGAATGGTAGGCTCTAGCCCACACTGCAGCAAATTTACTCACCTCTTCGACCGGCCCAACAACTAGAAGCATCTGCATGGCGAAGGTGCCGAAGTTCAACCCGCCTTCAAAGACCGACTCGTCAATGAAATACGAGTTTAGAACCCCCGCCGGTATAGTGGAGATTCCCCCTAGAATAAACGTCAGTCCGATTAGTCGCCACGACTTATGGCGATAGATATCTCGATTGACGAAAACCCATAACCAGGCAAGGCCGGGGATAAGAGAAACGATGATGGGAACGACTAAAAACATCCTTCGTCTACACCTTAATCACGTCAGTGTCTGCAACCAGGTCATGTAGGCTTCGCTTATCTTCCCGTGCTCCAATCATGATGAACCCAGCGAAAAGAACCACCATAGAAACAAAGTAAGTCATGAATCTCACAAGAGCGAACCCGACATCCACTTGCCCTCCATCAGTTCGGATGACCTGAAGCCCTAAAATCTTCTTACCGATGGTTGTTCCCCAAACGCCTACTCCGACAGTGAAATACACTGCTAACGCAAGCAAGGAAGAATAGTCCCAGAATCCTCCTCTATCCTCAACGGCAAGGCCAACGGGCAATCCCACTGCTAACAACACAATGACGATATCAATCACAAAAGCAACCGCTCGTATCCAAAACCCCGCAGCATTCGGATTCGGAGCATGCAAGTCACTCGTACGGGGCCGTAACGGCCAGGCGTTGATGGTTGGAACCCTGACATTGAACTCGTCGACTATCCGGCCGCACTGCGAGCAATACGCCGAGTCCGCCTCATCGATGGAGCCGCATCGCGGACACTTCACTCCCTCATGAGCTGTCACCTGACCGGGTGGCGCTGCAGTAGCTGGTGCGTTCTCCCCGACCCATGGAAGGCGGGTTCCACACCGGAAACAAAAACTGTCCGTGTGCAGATTGTCAGCCTGGCCGTTGATACAGACGAACCGTATTTTATGACCGCAGTTCGAGCAGAACTTCGCATCGCCTGAAAGTGTGCTGTGGCAACGTGAACATGTGAGTGCAGACGTAGGTTGTGACGTAGATGCAGGCGGAGAGGGTAGTAGAGGACGCTCAGAGACAGCAGGTGAAGACGCTCCGGGTAGGACCGGGGCGGATTGGACTGTAACCGTCACCCAGGGAAGCGTTTCACCACAACCGAAACACACTGTCCGTTGCTTGAGGTTCGGCTTGTTGCAATTCAAGCATCTCCCCAAATCGCTTCCTAATGCGTTGGCTGATGTAGCCCTCGACGCCTGCTTAAGCCGAGTGCCGCACAGGCAAAACTCCGATGTATCGGAGCGCTCTTTGCCACAGCCTGCGCAGATTACCGTAGCCATCCACTACGTCCCCTTAGCTGTGCTGCCGCGGTCTTTACTGAACCTCCGGCGCGCCCAGATGGTCTAACTTCTCGCGCAATCCGTCAAGTACCCCGGTATCTGCAGCGCGATTGCCGTAGTACGCATCGTCAAACACACGGGTAACGTCTGCGACAGGCGCCCGTGACAGCGCAGACGCTGCACGCGCCGCATATTCGCTCGGCGTCTCGTGAGCCACCCGGTGTACCTCCCGCCGCTCCGCCCAGAACAGCATGCGGTAGTAGAGTCGTATCGCTTCAACGATACCCGGCGGCCCCTCAGGTAAAACCACACCACTTTGCCCTTTCCGTCGCCTGAACATCGAGGGCAGCAGACTAAGCAACGCCTCCGCCAAATCGTGACCGGGGTCCGCTCCTTCCCGCAGTGACTCACGGACGCCCTCATTCTCCAGGGCCCGAACCCTACGGCGGCGTTGAAAAGCTCGCGCCAGAAAATACAGCACAAGCGACACAAGTAACGCGAACAAGAACCATTCGACCACCGTGATGTAGATTGGCGTTGCGGCATCAGGACGCTCCAGGAACTGCTCGCCAAAACTTATCGGCCCCTCCGAAGCAGGTGTGCTTGCATCCTCTCTCCGGATTAACCGCACGATAAACCCAACGATTGCGTTCACGACAAACGCCACAGGGACGATGAACGCGTAAAAGAACCCGGTACCTATCCAGCCCAGTACCCATCCGATAGGCCCACTCACCAGCACCAGCTCGTCCTTGCTTAACAGGCTGAACAGTAAGCCGAGAAGCAACACTCCCACTACGATAGCCGCAAGCACCTTGAGCCACGGCCCCACGCCCGCTCCCCGTTCCGAGTCTGGCGCAAGCCGGCCCACTCCCAGCCCACCCAAAGCAGCCGCGAAGAACAGAAATAACATCGGGAACGTATTGAGGTCAGAGTCGCTCGCCACATCCACAACGACCGCCAACGCCATGAAGAACGCACCTAACCGGAAGCTAAAGCTCAACGATTCGATGATCGATTCGTTGGACGCGATGCGTCCGCCGCGCCACCACAGGAATATGGCAAAGATGCTACCCAGCATCCCCCGAAGGATGTATTGCCCGTCCGACGCATCGTTCATCAACGTACCAACCCAGCTCAGGTCGAACATTTGCTGTCCACCGCTGACCTGCGTCGCGATAACTAGGTAAATCGTTACCGCCCCTCCAACCATCTGGAGTGCATACCTCGCCCACATAGGCAGCGCGATCGACTGCAACACCCTGGCCACCAGCGCCGAAACCGCCAGCAGACTGATAACACCCGTCCAGCCCAAAGGAGTCTTATCAGCTCCGAGCCCAACCCCGAACACCGCCATTGCCGCATACAGCCACGCGCTCTCGGCGACGACCAGCGCCGCCAGCACCGCACGCTCTACGTTCAGCTTGCTCATGCGGCCTCCCGCTTCTTGCGCGGTTGCATCTCCGGCCAGTCGCCTTCTAACGACGCCATATACTCACTGAAATCGTAAACGACGATATCGTCCGCAATCTTCGGAGTTTCCCCATCACCCACGTATACCACCGACACCGGATGGCCTCGCAGTCTCACCCGTTGCAACGTCTCCTGTAACTCAGGCGCCATCCTCGCCGCCACCAGCACCAGTGTCGCGCCCACCGGTAGCATCCTCGACTCTTCGCTGAGTTGTCGTTCTATCGGTGCAAGAACAATCGGCCTGAGCGTCGCCAGCGACTCCAGTATCAGATGCAGTTGGTCCGGGTCGCGCGACGCCGGTATCCGCAGCACCCTGTCCGACGACGCCGACGCCCCGTTCGAGAACATCCCCAAACTCACCCGTCGCTCCATCGCCTGCGAGGCCAGCGAGGCCGCCACCGTCACCACCCGTTCGGTCAGCTGCGGCGAATACCCCTCCCAGTGATGGCCTGTCGTATCCACCGCCACCGCCATCACCGCCGTCACGTTCGAGCTAGGCTCGTAGATGCGCGTCTGCAACCGTTGCATGCGCGCGGAGTTCTTCCAATCAATGGACTTCAGCGCGTCGCCCCGCTGATAGTCGCGCACCCCCGCAGGCCGCGACAGTTCCTGGTAGATGGGTGAACCCGTCCGCACGTCGCCCATCGGGCGTGCACCGGGTATGACGTTCTCGGGCAGGGGTACGATTCTGGGAAACACCAACAAATAGTCGACCTTGTTCGACCTCCCCTGGCTCTCGAAGAACCCGAAGATGTCCCCGCTGTCCAGCGACGCTGGCCCCAGCTTGAAATACCCCCGCTGCATGCACACCAGCCGGTAGTCCCACGTCACCCGCTCGTACCATGCCATCGCCGTCCGGTGGCGCAGCGACCGCGTGTGCGAACTTGGACTCACCGCCAGGTCGGTGCCCAGCACCTGCACCGCCTCCGGAATCTCGTCCTCCACCTTAATCATCGGCAGCGGGAACGGCTTGCCGTTGGTCAGCGTCACGCTCAGCGCCACCTCCTCGCCGATGAACGCCCGCTTCGTCCCCAGTCGCCGCTCGTAGGTGACTTCCTGCAGCGCGATGCGGCCCCAGGCCCACGACGAGCCCGACACCACCAGGCCCATGACCCCGAACGCGATAAGGATGCCCTGGCCCGCGAACAGGCCGATAATGATAAGCACGATGAACAGGCCGACCCACAGCTCCTGCCACATCTGGCTGAGCATCGGTCAGCCCTCGATGGGTACGGAAACTTTGGTCAGTACCTCCGCCACCACCTCGGTCGTCGTCCGCCCCCGCAGCCGTGCCGTCGGCCCCAGCACCATGCGGTGCGCCAGCACCGGTGCAGCCAGCGCCTTCACATCGTCCGGCTTCACGTAGTCGCGGCCGTTGATAGCCGCGCGCGCCTGCGACATCTTGTACAGCGCCAGCCCCGCACGCGGACTCGCCCCCAGCGAAATGCTGTCGCTCTCCCGCGTCGCCCGAACCACATTCGTGATATACGTCCGCACCGCCTCGTTCACCCGCACCTCCGGCGCCAGCGCCTGCAGCCGCACCACCTCGTTCGACGTCGTCACCCCCTTCACCGCCACATCCAGCCTGCCCTGCCCCGACCGCTGATAGATCGCCGCCTCTTCCTCCGCCGACGGATACCCCAGCCGCACCCGCACCATGAACCGGTCGAGCTGCGCCTCCGGCAGCGGGAACGTCCCCTCCAACTCCACCGGGTTCTGCGTCGCCATCACCACGAACGGCTCTTCGAGCCGCCTGGTCTCGCCGTCAATCGTCGCCTGCCGCTCCTGCATCGCCTCCAGCAACGCCGCCTGCGTCCGTGGAGTCGCCCGGTTGATTTCGTCCGCCAGCAAAACCTGCGTGAACACCGGCCCCTCGCGGAACTCGAACTCGCCCGACTTCTGGTTGTAGAAGTTCACCCCCAGCACATCGGTCGGCGTCAGGTCGGGCGTGAACTGGATGCGCCGGAACTCGCACCCCAACGACTGCGCCAGCGCCTTCGCCAGCGTCGTCTTGCCGATGCCCGGCACGTCCTCCAGCAGCACATGCCCCTTGCACAGCAGCGCCAGGACCGCCAGGTCGATGGCGTCGCTTTTGCCCACGATGACCCTCTGAATGTTCTCCCGCAGCTTCGTAGCCATCTGTTGCAAATCGGCCACGCTGGTCTTTGCCGTCACCTGCTCGTCTGTCGTCTCCGAAGTCGTCAACGCCTCTCCTTAAAAGAACCGGTTCTCTGAAGGGTATACGCGACTACGCCTCGCGCAGTTGTCCCGCGCCCATGCCGCCCAGCCTGCCGAACACCGCCCCGTGCATCAGCCCGCCCGAACGCAGGCTGTTGTGATAAAAGATGCCCCCGATGATTTCCCCCGCCGCGAACAGCCCACGAATCGGCCTGTCCTCTGTGTCCAGCACCTGCGCGCTGGCGTTGATCTTCACCCCGCCGTAGGTGTACGTGATGCCGCCCGTCACCGTGTACGCCACGAACGGCGGCTTCTCCAGCTTGATGGCCCAGTTCGACTTCGGAACGTCCAGTCCCCGCGCCGCGTTCCCGTCCAGCGTCCTCGGCGCATACTCCGCGCTGTGCGCCGCCGCGTTGTACGACTCCACCGTCGCCTGCAGCGCGCCCGCGTTCACCCCCAGCTTCGCCGCCAGCTCGCCCACCGTCGCCGCCTCCACCGGCTTCGCCTTCCCGTACCGCTCCTCCAGATGCGCCCGCGCCTTGACGTCGAACACCTGGTACGCCACCCCGCGTTCCTGGCTCAGAACAGCAACCGCCGCCTTCACAAAGGTCTGCTCCGCGAACCCCTGCCCTTCGTCCATGAACCGCCGCCCCGACGCGTTCACCATGATGCCGATGGGGTACGACCGCCGCGGCATGGAGTCGGTGATGGGTACATTGCCCGTCGCCGGCGCATTGATGTCGATAGGCGTCCCATGACAACCCGTCCACTGGCCCGCCGCCGCCGCGCCAACCTCCAGCGCCGCACGGTGGCCGTCGCCCGTGTTATACCGCGCACCACGCACCTTCGCCCGCTCCCAGTGGCCGCCCAGGTACTTCACCCGCAT
>JAQBWG010000102.1 GCA_027625225.1 Chloroflexota bacterium
AGAATAACGTCCACCAGCGCGCCCGACTGCACCAGCTTGCTTGCCAAATCAACAGCCTTGTAGCAGGCGATGCTGCCCGTTACGCCGAGGACGACGTGCTTGTCTTGAAGAGGGTTAGCCATTCCAGGGTCCCTTCCTTTCTGAGGTAAAGGCCCGTGCCGGACTTATTGCCCGGCGTTCATCTCATAGATTATACGCAACCCGGTCAGCGTAAGGTTCGTATCCACCACATCGAACACCTTCGCCTCCTTCGCCATCAGCTCCGCCAGCCCGCCCGTCGCAATCACCTTGCACCCGCCGCCCAACTCCTTGTCGAACCGTACAACCATGCCCTTCACCAGATCGGCATAGCCCAGCACCAATCCCGATTGCATCGACTGCACCGTCGACCGCCCGATAGCCGCCGGAGGCCGCACCAGCTCCACCCGCCGTAGCTGCGACGTCCGATGGAACAACGCCTCCGCCGCCACGTGCATCCCCGGCGCGATAGCCCCGCCCAGATACTCCCCGTCCCGCGTAACCGCGTCGAACACCGTCGCCGTCCCGAAGTCCACGATAATGGCCGGTTTTCCGTACAGTTGCATCGCCGCCGCCGCGTCCACGATACGGTCCGACCCCACATCCCGCGGATTGTCGTACAGCACCTTCACGCCCGTCTTCACACCCGCGCCGATAACCAACGGCGTCACATTGAAATACGTCTTGCACAGGTCAACGAACGTCTGCGTCAACGGGGGAACCACGCTGCACATCGCCACCGCCGTCACATCCTCCGGCTGCACGCCCTTCAGCGGCAGAAGCTGACGCAGAAACAGTCCGTACTCGTCCAGCATCCGCCCCGGCTCCGTCGAAACCCGCCACGTCGCCCTGAGCGTCTCGCCCTCGAACACGCCCAGCGTCACGTTCGTATTCCCGATGTCTATCGCCAGCAGCATCTGCGTTTACGTCCTTCCTTAGGTACGCCTACGTCTTTATATCAAATCTCTGTGCCTGACCCTACAACAAGCCTGATGCGTACCGGGCACACTCTCACAGCCCTCCTAATGGGTAAAGGGCTGCGCCCTTTTAGATGAAGCCCCGCAGCTTCACCACGCTCGCCACCCTACCCACGCCAACAAGGAACGCCGCCTCCCTGTACGACACCCCCTTCAACTCCACCACTTCACGCACCCGCGCGTACGCCCCCTTCATCTTCTTCAGCAGCTCCTCGTTCACCCTGCTCAACTCCCACTGATGCTGATACAGGTTCTGCGTCCACTCCAGTTCCGACACCACCACGCCGCCAGCGTTCACCAGAATGTCTGGCAGCACCGTGATACCCTTGTCCATCAGAATCTGGTCGGCCTCCGGCGTCGTCGGATGATTCGCCGCCTCCACAACAACCTTGGCCTTGATGTTCGGAGCGTTTCCCTCGTGGATGACCCGCTCCACCGCCGCCGGAACCAGATACTCCAGCTCCAGCGCCATCATCTCTTTGCTCGAAATCTTGTCCGTATCCGGCAGACCCGCCACCGTGCCCGTGTCCAGTTGGTGAAGCAGCGCCAGCCGCACATCAATACCGTTCGGGTTGTACACCCCGCCGCCGATATCCGTCAGCGCCACAATCTTGGAACCCTGCTCGTGCAAAAGACGCGCCGCCCACGAACCCACCTGACCGAACCCCTGAACCGCCACCCGTGCGCCCTCCAGCGGGATGCCCAGATCGCGCGCCGCCTCAATCATCACATACACCGTGCCCCGGCCCGGAGCCGCATCTCGGCCCACCGACCCGCCCAGTTCCACCGGCTTCCCCGTCACGATGCCCGGCGAATACCCGTGCGTCTGGCTGTACGCGTCCATAATCCACGCCATCGTCTGCGCGTTCGTCCCCAGGTCGGGAGCGGGAATATCCTCGTTCACCCCGATGATGGGCTCGATACCCAGAGTGTACCGGCGTGTCAGGCGATTCAGTTCCCCCTCGCTCATCGTCCTCGGGTCGCACTGCACGCCGCCCTTCGCCCCTCCGAACGGAATATCAATCAACCCCGACTTCCACGTCATCAGCGAGGCCAGCGCCCGTACCTCGTTCTTGTCCGCATCGGGATGGTACCGGATGCCCCCCTTGAACGGCCCCCGCGCGCCGTTGTGTTGGACGCGGTAGCCTCGGAACACCCGAATCTTCCCGTCGTCCATCCGTACCGGAAGCGATACCTCCAGCTCCCGCCACGGCTGACGCAAAAGCTCACGCACCCCGTTATCCAGGTCTAACCGCTCCGCCGCCTTATCGAAGAAGATATTGACTTCGTCGAACGTGCTTATCTTGGTCTTGACCGGCTTTGCCTCGGTCGCCGTCGCACTTATCGCCATGAATATAGTTCCCTTCGGATTCGATTCCTACCTAATCAAGTATACAACCCGTACTTGTGGTGCCTTTTGGCAATGAGGGTCTGCTTCTCGCCATATGCACAAAAGCCTCGATGTTCGGAGAGCAAGGGCGCGAAACATCTCCTCCACTTGAGAGGGGCTTGCCATAAGACCTAAATGCCGTGCGTCAAATGGTCAAAGGGGTGACCCAGAGGGTGAACCCCCTCTGGCGGGGGTCTGGGGGTGTCCCCCAGATTTATACCTATTTCCCCCTTCCTGTAGGAAAGGGCCCAGGGGGATGGCCGAAACCGGTGTAACCATACAATGGGTCGATACGAGCGGATGACGTTTAGGACGCATAACTGGCGTCCTCACCAAGAACATCTCCCTATGGACAGCCCTCGTTGTTCACCGAACCATTGGGCATAGTCGTGTTACAGAATATCGCCCCCTCCAGCTTGGCATCCTCCATATCGGCGAAGGAAATGTCCGCGCCGGTCAGATTAGCCCCGCGAAGGTCTGCCTGATACATATTTGCGCCTGCAATGTTGGCGTCGGTAAAGTTGGCCCCCCGCAGGTCGGCCCCCGTGAAGTTGGCGCTGAACAGGTCCGAGCCGGAAAAGTTCGCGTTTTGGAAATTCCCGCCGTCCAGCCGGATACGGATGCCCGCTCCCGTCGAGTTGGCGCGGAAACCCAGTTGGGCATTGCTCAGGTCCGCCCCCGGACACTCCGTGTTGCGCTCCAGCACGCAGTCCCCTATCTGGTTGGGAAGCGGCTGCACGTCCGGCGTGCCCGCCTTGGCTATCGGCGTTCCATCCCCCACGGTCTCCCCCCTCAGGTCCCGCTGAGTACCAACCGGCGTAACCGCCGACGCCCCCTGTTCACTGCCACACCCGGCCACCGCCAGCATCACGACCACTACGCACAACACCGATAAAAACTCTGCCCGCAATCCCTGTCTCAGACGTATAGCCCTCATGCTCACCCTCCCTGCTATGACGACTCATCGGCCTTGACCTCTCGCCAAGTATACAAGCCGTGTTTGTAGCGCTCTAAATCAAGCCGATGAAGCCCACCAGATGAACATCCAGAATCCGAAGAACATAGCCGCTACGACTGCCAGAACCAACGCAAGGGCGATGTGACCGCTGACACTACCGCAGCCTTCGTACTCCAGGTCGTTCGTCACGTTGAAAAGCCGGCCTATCGCATAGAGCATAAATCCAAGCGTTCCACCCAGAAATATCGCCACCGGCATCCATACGTAGACGGCAAACTCATCCTGGTCGAACCTGAAGCCCCACTGAACGAACAGAAGAATGATAGTCGCAGGCAAGCCAAACAGCAGCAAAGGGTTCAGTTTGCGCTGCGGTCTGTGTTTCACGGCACCCCTCCAGCCTCGGACTCAGTACGCGATGCCTAGTCCGGCACCTCCCATGCCGGGTTCCACGCCACCTCCTCGATGCCCTGCGTCGGCAGCCCCATCCCGTCCCGGTAAAACGCCACCGGCCGCTGCAAATCGTCAACACCCAGCGTAATCACCTTGATACGTGACCGCATGCTTCGCCTCCTAGCTGGCCTTCGCCGCCGCAAGTATACAAGCTCACCGTTTCTCCCAGGTAGTTCGAGCAGGAAACCGTCCATGTAGCCAGAAACCACAAGGAGAAATCGTTGTAGAATCGCAGTATGGGTATCGAGTTCGCGACAGAATCTCTTGGGGACAAAATCTGGATGGTAATCCAGGAGTACCGTTGGCTGCTGTATCTCGTTGTAGCTGTTCTCGGCGGTGGAGCGGTGTGGGGCGTTGGGACAGTAGCCAACGGCATTGGGAAGCAGTATTTTGGTCAGGAACTTATCCTTCCCAGATTCATCTTGTGGGTGTTTCGGAGTATACCGTGGCTTGGCAGACGAATCGCAGTATACATTCGTGAGCAGAGCCAGCGTCCATCCAGGCCCTTAACACGCGGGCGCATTTTGGCACTGGCTGGATTTCTAATCGCCTATGTGGGACTAGCCTTCTCCATATTCTTCTTTTTAATTGAGGACACTCCGAACGCGTATGCATGTTCTTGGCAAGTGCAAATAGGCTCGGAGCAGGGCGTGTTGGTCGAGGTAGGAGTACACGATTATCCGACTGACGGTATCGTCATCGAGTCGACTTTCAATCGGCCTGCCAGCGTGGCGGCAATATGGGAAGATAAGCCGCTAAGTACTCCTGAACAGGCGCCGCCCCGGCTGACAATGGGTGCCACTGTTGTTCAGCTTAGCATCATCGGCAAACCAAACAATCGACTCGACGTGAGTGTCGGTTATCCAAGCGCGAATTTGCGGCGCAGCGTATATTTCTACTTTATAGCCGATGAATACCAGGAGGAACCGCTGGCAGTCTTGAATGGAAGGATAATCACGGCATACGAAAAAAGAGACAACGACTATGAATCTATCGATAGGCTAAGTGGATGCCCGTCGAGCTAAAGAATTCAGATAGCGGTACCATTGATTCACCATGAACACTTATGTTTCAGATCGTGCTGAAGGTCAAGGCCATTATTTGTCTAGATTGCCTAGATTCTTATTTGGAATTGAATAAATTTAAAACTTTTCTCAACATATGACCAAAATATACTATGCACCCCAGTCTTCAATCTATAATATGTACCTGAGATTCGGGTTGTCAGGCCCGGGACTGCTGGTCGCCCAGATGCCTAGACGGCCAGGAGGCCAGCCATCATGAATACGCTCTTCCGCATCATAGACTTCATCAAAGGCCCCGCCATCTTCCAGTTCTTCTGGCACCTCCTCACGTCCGTCTCCAAACTCACTCAGGCCGAGATTGACACCGTCTCAACCGTTCTCGGCCCTAATGCCATCAACTTCTCCCGTGCCCGCATTGCCCAGGGACGTATCCTTGCCCTCGCCTTCAAAATCAACAGGAACCGCGCTTTCACCCTCTTTCACACCGTCAACCTGCCCACCGCAGGCAGCCACACCCGAACCAACTTCGGCCTTCTTGTCCACGAATTCACCCACGTCCTCCAGTTCGAGACCGTCGGCAGCGTCTACATCCCCCAGGCCCTATCCGCCCAGCGCAGTCCCGAAGGCTACGACTACGGCGGCCCCGCCCAACTCGCCCAGGACTGGGCAAACGGCAAACGCCTCCCCGACTACAACCGCGAACAACAGGCCCAGATAGCCAACGACTACTACGACACCGTCATCGTCCCCGGCAACACTTCCGACCCTACCACCCGCGACGCCTACCAACCCCTCATCGCCCAACTCCAAAACCGCGAACTCTAACCTGCAATTTCTGCCCGCCTTTCCCTGTCATCCTGAGCGCAGCGAAGGATCTTACCCGCTCGTACCGGCACTGTTTCCACTTCCCTAACCAACCGGACCTCCCCTCCCCGTTCGTCCTGAGCTGAAGCCTGTCCTGAGCCTGCCGAAGAAAAGCATGAGAAAGCACCTTCCATCACCGCAATGGCTTCATGTTGACAAACCCTCCGCCTTGCCATCGAATCGGGTGCAGGGCCGTGCCCTGCCGGGGGCTGGGGGGGTCCCCCAGTAATTTCTTCCCCCTTCCTAATCCAGGAAGGGGGCCAGGGGGATGGTTGAACTGACCCTTTCCGTTGCGGCAGATAGACCCCCGTGCTAAACTTTCGATGAGATGAAAGCAAACATATCCATCACACAGGCCTGCCCCTGTAGCAGCCCCACATACGGCACCGGCGCAAGGTAACGCTCGGAGGACAGGCACGTCTAACCCTTCACACTAACAAGGACGAAAAACTCCACCGCGAACCTTGAAATCCGGTGGAGTTTTTATTTGGCATCCCAAACACCCTCCACAGCATCAAAAGATAGTATGGAGGCATCACAGAAGTGCACCGGCAGACAACAAAAAGCGCATAGAGACAACATAATCAGATGCATCCCCGAAGCAACCCCAGTGTGCCGGGGCATCATCAAATAGATACAAAATCGAGGAAAACGAGGCAACATTTTATGGCAACACAAACCCAACCCAAAACCAAAGCACTGACCCCCTACCAGGTCAAACGCTACAGCCGCCACATCATCATGCCCCAGGTCGGCAGCGTCGGCCAACGCAAACTCCTCGACGCTAAAGTCCTTGTCATCGGTGCCGGCGGCCTCGGCTCGCCCGTCGCCATGTACCTTGCCCTCGCCGGCGTGGGCACCATCGGCATCGTCGATTTCGACACCGTGGACCTGAGCAACCTGCAACGCCAAGTGCTCCACCATGACGCCGACGTCGGCCGCCCGAAAGTCGAGTCGGCCAAGTCCACCCTGCTCGCCTACAACCCCGAGGTCAACGTGATCACCCACGAAGCGCCGCTCACCTCCGAGAACGCCATGGACATCATCCCCAACTACGACATCGTCGTGAACGGGGCCGATAATTTCCCCGCCCGCTATCTCGTCAACGACGCCAGCTATCTGGCCGGGAAGCCGCTGGTGGACGGCAGCATTCTCATATTCGACGGCCAGGCCACGGTGTTCATGCCGGGTAAGGGCTGCTACCGCTGCTTGTTCCCCGAACCGCCTCCTCCCGGAGAGGTTCCGAGCTGCGCCGAGGCTGGCGTGCTGGGCATGCTGCCCGGC
>JAQBWG010000103.1 GCA_027625225.1 Chloroflexota bacterium
CGGCGCCATCGCCCCAAGAATGAAGACTGAAAGAATACCGCTGGACAATTGAGGAAGCCGAGTCTCGTGGAATGGAAATAGACGTGCGCGTCCAATTCCGCGGCGAACCGCACGATCAGATCGTTCTTTGCGCTGCATTGGGTTCATTCCGTCTTGTGAAGGACCGCTTCGAACTCAGCCCTTACTCGCCTCGCGCGACCGGACGCTGCCGGGGAATTTGGGCTTTGAAATCACCCAGCCAAGGCCAGAGCGTGCGCTTGTTCAGGTCCACTTCCGCGACGCAGACCGTACCCCATTCCATGGCCTGGGCCAGCACGCTGCCGTCCTGGCCATAGACTGCGGTGAGCATCCAGTTGCGCGATACGTCTTCGTAAGTGCTGCTGACCAGATAGACATGGTTCTCGCACGCGCGGGCGCGCGCTTGCTCGGGATTGCAGCCCCAAACGGGCCACGCGATAATTTCCGCGCCGCGATTGCTCAACTCGCGCGCGACTTCGGGAAAGAATCCGTCATAGCAAATCATCATGCCGATCCTGCCCAGGCGCGTGTCGAAAACCGGATAATCGCTTCCCGGTGACATGCCTTTATCGTATTCGCCGTCCGGCAGACAGACTTTCCGATATTTACCTGCAATCTTGCCATCGGGACCGATCAGAACGGCCACGTTGAACAGTTGATGCCGGTCGCGTTCGATGAGGCCGCACACAAGGTAGAGCTCATGTTTCATAGCCAGCGCACCGAAGTAATCAGTCGAAGGACCGGGAATGGCCTCGGCACAATCCTCGTAGTTCAAGCCGGTTCCGGCATATGTCAAGGTCTCGCCCAACACGACCAAGTCGGCTCTGCGGTTCGCTGCTTCTTCGATGAGCGGAGCAAATTGGCGGCAAGCGTCCATCGGCGTTTTCGCGCCGCGCGGACGGTAATGAACGGAAGCGAGGCGAACTGTTCGCGGCGGCGGCGCGGCTGTGGGAAGGAAGGAAACATCGCTCCACTCGACATTGCCGTTTTGCGCCCACATCAGGTGCAACTCGACCCGCGCATGCGTTGCCCCACGTGGAGCTGCATAAACACCTGACAGTTCGACCCACCGGTCGCTGCCTGCGCCCGACTCGATCGGATACTCCGGCTCAGCCGACGCCACGACGCCCATCGAAAAATTTGTCACCACGCCTTCAGGCCGTGGAACCGATTTCCCCGTGTTATCAGTCCAAACCACCCGCGCCAGAACGCTCCGGCGTGGGACGGCGATGCTTTCCGCGCGGCGCCACGCAGAAAAGCGGAAGTGCTGCCCCCCGGTTACAGTAAAGGTTTTCTCCCACCAACCGTGCAGGCCCTCGCGTTCATCGGCGCGGATGGTGAAAGCGCCGTGCCCCGACTTGCCGCCGGTTTCCTCATATTGAAACTGAGGACGAATCTCACGGCGCGGCGCGACAGTCGTCCATCCATCAACTACGGACGCTTGAAGTTGAAAAGCACACCAAAAGGAACAGGTAAGAGCGAATACGATGGTTTTCATTAGGATGGGTCATGATTGCAAAAGCCGGAACGGAATCAAGTCCGCCATCTGCATGATAGTAACGGCGCTTTGCATGCCACCGGGAAAAATGAAAGAGTCGCTGCGGTCGCCGAACGGGCCTTCGTCATGCACCAGCAAACGCGGATCAACGTGGCCTTCAATGACAAAGTCGGTTTGGGTAAGAAGGTTTTCTATTCGCTGTTCTTCTTCTCCTCTTCACATCCCTAGGGCATCAGCACGGGGTTGTGCGTGATGCCGTGACGGCCGCATATGTGGAAATCCGCCACCGTCAGTAATGGCTCACTGATGAGCAACGGCCACGGCAGTGCCATCGCATGTTTGAGCACCTTTCCGAGTTCGCGCGTGTCGGAGTCAATGAGCGCAACAAGCGGGCCGGCGTCCGCGATGCGGTAATGTTCGGCCATTTCCCGGTAGCTTCGGTGAACTGTAGCGCACTCAGCGGTTCCGTGGTGAGATCATCGAAACGATGTGTGGAGGAAGGGGGAAAGATCGAACTTCCGTGTGTCGCGGAGAAGGCGCAACGGTTGGTGGTGGATTGGAACTCGTATGAGGAGAGCGCGCCGGCGAACTTCAACCAGTTAGAGGGAAGCCTGGAACAAATGGAACAAAGAATCGGAAAAGAAACCATCAAGGCCGTGGGGAGAGACCGGGGATTCGGCAGTCAGGCGAACCGGGAAAGGTTGAAAGAGAAAGAGATGTTCAACTGACCGTGTCCGAAAAAAGTAAGCGAGTTAAAGAAGCTCCGAAAGGAGAGTCGCTCTACCGAAATGGCCAAAAGGCGGGCACAGACCGAACGAAGGATGGGGATCCTAAAGAACTGTCTTTTCGGAAATCCTAAGAGGAGCAAAGGAATTGAAAGCCGGAAGGCGGCCATGGGGTGGAGTGTGTTTGCGCACAAGCTGTGAGCGCTGGCGCGGATGTGAACGGGTTGAGGAAAAGAAGAGCGAAGAACGAGCGCAAGCGGCCTGAAGGGCCGATGGGATCTGGCGGAAACAGCGAACGACAGAAGAAGTGTCGACTAATAGTCGGAGTAAGTTGCACTGCCCCGTCCAAACGGTGTCAATCGAGCCGTTGGAAACTTAAACGAGATTCTCCGGACCCCCAGAGATTTTCGTTTTTCGAATTCCCCAAGAATTTGGAACCTGGGACAGCCTCTAAAAAAACTGGCGGCAACCTACTCTCGCGGAAGCTATACATCCACTACCATCGGCAATGCTGCGTTTGACGGCCGAGTTCGGAATGGGATCGGGTCGGACCACAGCTTTATGGCCACCAAAAATATTAAGTTCTCTGAAAACTACACATAGAGAAGGATTGCATTACATTCGCTAGTACCAAAATCGCTTTTCCTAAAGGAAAAAGCGATCAAGCCTCACGACCGATTAGTATCAGTCCGCTAAACACATCACTGCGCTTACACGCCTGACCTATCAACCAAATAGTCTATTTGGGGTCTTTAGGGACCTTGCGGTCCGGGAAACCATATCTTGGGAGGAGCTTAGCACTTAGATGCTTTCAGCGCTTATCTCTTCCGCACATGGCTACGCAGCGCTGCTCCTGACGGAACAACTGCCACACCAGAAATGCGTCATTCTCGGTCCTCTCGTACTAGAGAATGAACCCCTCAAGTTTCCTGCGCCCACAGTGGATAAGGACCGAACTGTCTCACGACGTTCTGAACCCAGCTCGCGTGCCACTTTAATCGGCGAACAGCCGAACCCTTGGGACCTTCTCCAGCCCCAGGATGTGACGAGCCGACATCGAGGTGCCAAACCGAGTCGTCGATATGAACTCTTGGACTCGATCAGCCTGTTATCCCTAGCGTACCTTTTGTCCGATGAGCGATAGCAATTCCACTTTAAACTATCGGATCATTTGGGCCTACTTTCGTACCTGTTCGACTTGTTGGTCTCACAGTTAAGCACTCTTATACCCATACGCTCGACGCACGATTGCCAACCGTGCTGAGAGTACCTTAGCGCTCCTCCGTTACTCTTTGGGAGGAAACCGCCCCAGTCAAACTGACCTGCAGGAACTGTCCCTCGCCTGGCTAACAGAACGAGGTTAGAATCCTAATTAACAAAGAGTGGTGTTTCACATTGCGACTCCAACGCGACCTAGATCGCGCCTTCAAAGTCTCCCACCTACGCTACGCATCATTAATCAGAACACAATACCAGCTTACAGTAAAGGTGCATAGGGTCTTTCCGTCCTACTGCGGGTAGGCGGCATCTTCACCGCCGTTACAATTTCGCCGAGATCCTCTCCGAGACAGCGGTCCGGTCGTTACACGATTCGTGCAGGTCGGAACTTACCCGACAAGGAATTTCGCTACCTTAGGACCGTTATAGTTACGGCCGACATTCACGGGGACTTTGGCTCGGAGCTTTGCCTTGCGGCTAACAACTCACCTTGATCTTTCCGCATTGGTCACGTGTCACACCCTATACGTCGTCTTCACGACTTTGCAGAGTGCTGTGTTTTTGTTAAACAGTCGCTAAACCCAATTTACTGTGGCCTGCACATCCAACATTACTGCAAGATGACAGGCACCCCTTATCCCGAAGTTACGGGGCTATTTTGCCGAGTTCCTTAGAGAGGTTTCTCTCGCGCGCCTGAGTCTACTCGACTCACCCACCTGTGTCGGTTTACGGTACGGGCAGCCAGGGGAACAATAAGAAGCTTTTCTCGGCGAATTGTCTAGTGATACGCTTTGCCCGAAGGCTAGGCTCCGTCTTTCGTTGACATAGTCACCTTTCTCTTCGCGTCCCTTCTTACCTTAACCCTAGCCGGTGCAGGAATATTAATCTGCTGTGCATCGACTACGCCTTACGGCCTCATCTTAGCTCCCGACTAACCCTGGGAGGACGAACCTGCCCCAGGAAACCTTAGGTTTACGGCGACCAGAATTCTCATCTGGTTTATCGCTACTCATGTCTGCATTCTCACTAATGAACGCTCCACCATCCCTTACGGTTCGGCTTCACTGCATTCATTACGCTCTCCTACCACTCCTAAAGGTCGAAACCTATAGAAATCCGCAGCTTCGGTATGTTATTTAATCGCCAATCATTTTCGGCGCGACATCGCTCGATGAGTCAGCTATTACGCACTGTTTAAATGATGGCTGCCTCTAAGCCAACATCCTCACTGTCTAAGCAACGCCACATCCTTTCCACTTAATAACATTTAGGCACCTTAGCTGGCGGTCCGGGCTGTTGCCCTTTCGACGACGAAGCTTATCCCCCGCCGTCTGACTGCTGGAATAACGGGATCCATGGCATTCGGAGTTTGATTGGTTTTGGTATCCTGGTAGGGACCCTAAGCCATCCAGTGCTCTACCTCCATGGAGAACTTTTCCAACGCTAGCCCTCAAGCTATTTCGGAGAGAACCAGCTATCACGGGGTTTGATTAGTCTTTCGCTCCTACTCACAAGTCATCCGAGCACTTTTCAACGTACACCGGTTCGGACCTTCACTGCGTGTTACCGCAGCTTCATCCTGCTCATAAGTAGATCACCTCCGCTTCGGGTCTATTGCCCGCGACTTAGTCGCACTATTCGTACTCGCTTTCGCTTCGCCTCCATTCCATAAGAATTTAGGCTTGCCACGAACAATAACTCGCAGACTCATTATGCAAAAGGCAGGCCGTCACCCCAGCTTGCGCCGAGGCTCCGACACATTGTAAGCAAATGGTTTCAGGTACTATTTCACTCCCCTAGCAGGGGTTCTTTTCACCTTTCCCTCGCGGTACTTGTTCACTATCGGTTGCCAAGGAGTATTTAGTCTTATCCCATGGTCGGGATGGATTCATGCAGAGTTTCACTTGCACCGCATTACTTGGGATACCTATAGACGGCTTTTGGCTTCGCAGACTCGACTATCACGATCTCTGGTCGGACTTTCCAATCCGTTCTGCTCACCATCTGCCTATCACATTTAGGTCCCACAACCCTGGAGAAACAAGTTTCTCCAGTTTAGACTCTTCCGCTTTCGCTCGCCACTACTTACGGAATCACTTCGTTTTCTTTTCCTAGGGTTACTGAGATGTTTCACTTCACCCCGTTTCGCCTTATTGGACTATGAATTCATCCAATAATAACCGCACATTGGAGCGGTTGGGTTATCCCATTCGGAGATCCACGGATTAACGCCTGCTTGCGGCTCCCCGTGGCTTATCGCAACTTGCTACGTCCTTCATCGCCTCTTGGCACCAAGGCATCCACCATTTGCTCTTAGTAGCTTGATCACAAAGTTTGACTATTGAGCTAAACTCAATAGAACTCAGCGAATTGTAATTTACCCTTCTTACTATGTGTAGATGTCAAAGAACATTGAAAACTTAACAAGATCCTGATCTTGAACTGTTATCAAAAGTTTTATTCTCGGCCATTCGGACTCTTCGAATGGTGGGCCTGACTGGACTCGAACCAGTGACCCTGCGCTTATCAAGCGCATGCTCTAACCAACTGAGCTACAGGCCCATGAATCCGGCTTTTCTGAGCCAAGGCTCAAATGAGCTTCGCTTTGAGGCCGCCATGCGACTGAATTCTCAGATATCCTTCGGTTTCACAACCATTGATTTCTTCGCCCTACGAATTAAGTTGGTGGAGCTGAGGAGATTCGAACTCCTGACCTATAGCTTGCAAAGCTACCGCTCTACCAACTGAGCTACAGCCCCAACGAGGCTTAAGTTCCGAACCAACGTGGCTTCGATATTATGGATTGTTGCGGCAATTCGATATTTGATACCAGTTCGCAATTCTCGAGTTTACAAAGAACAAATCACTAAAAACTGAATTGTGCGATAAGGGAGCCAACCCTTTAGATCTCAAATTTGAAATATCAAGTTTCAGATCCATTGGGTTCGACCATGGGACGCGGTTTTTAACCCGCGCCCGTGTTCTCCTTAGAAAGGAGGTGATCCAGCCGCAGGTTCCCCTACGGCTACCTTGTTACGACTTCATCCCAATCACCACCCATACCTTCGGCATCTGCCTCCTTGCGGTTAGCTCGACGACTTCGGGTACAAACGGCTTTCATGATGTGACGGGCGGTGTGTACAAGGCCTGGGAACGTATTCACGGCGCCGTAGCTGATGCGCCATTACTAGCGATTCCAGCTTCATGTCGGCGAGTTGCAGCCGACAATCTGAACTGAGCCCGGTTTTCGCGGATTTGCTCCACCTTGCGGTATTGCTTCCCATTGTACCGGGCATTGTAGTACGTGTGCAGCCCTGGCCGTAAGGGCCATCCTGACTTGACGTCATCCTCACCTTCCTCCTCGTTTAAGCGAGGCAGTCTGTCCAGAGTGCTCCGAACTCTCGTTCGGGTGGCAACAGGACATGAGGGTTGCGCTCGTTGCGGGACTTAACCCAACATCTCACGACACGAGCTGACGACAGCCATGCAGC
>JAQBWG010000104.1 GCA_027625225.1 Chloroflexota bacterium
GTGGCAAGAGCAAAGTCTTTTACGGCTGCTCCAACTACCCCGAATGCAAATTCTCCAGCAGCTCCCGCCCGTTAAGTATGCCCTGCCCCGAATGCGGCAAAATGCTCGTCGCTTCCGGCCGCACCAACTCCCGCTGCCTTGAGTGCAAGTTCAAAGGCCCCATCCCCGAATCACCGGAGCCAGCCGAAGTTGCAGTCTAGGCACCTCTCCTCGCTCAGGTAGCTCACCTGTGTAATTCCTGCGAGGAGTCCAAAGGGCCTCGCTACTCTCCGAATCCACCCACTAGTGCGGCTCAAGCCTGCTGGGGGAACTGGGGGTGTCCCCGAGTAGTTATTTCCCCCTTCCTCAGGAAGGGGGTCAGGGGGATGGTCGAAACAAACAACCCCGCGTGCTGGGCCTAAATTCCAGATTCCCAAAATGGCAGGTTTGAGGCATCTCCCTGATAACTGCACAGGCATCCCCTAGACTACACGCACGCCTATTGCCAAACTAGATAAATAGACATAAAGGCATCCTTGAGGCAACCTGTGGCACACACCGAACATCACCAACCATCCGCGCAATCTACCACCCCATTCGACCTCGAATGGCAGTCCCTTATGGAACGCTTCCAGACGCATCTACAGGCAGAAAAGAGCCTTTCCGCCCTCACTGTCCGCAACTACCTCACCGATATCGCACCCCTAGCTGAGTACATGAAGTTGCACTCCATTCGAGGCATCATTTTTTTGGACAAATTTGCTCTGCGTGCCTATTTGGCCTGGCTTATGGAAAAAGGCTTCGTGCGCGGGAGCATCATTCGCAAACACAGTACCCTTCGCGTTTTTCTCCGTTGGCTGCTCCGGCAAAAGCTCGTCGAAAAAGACCCGCTGCCCCGACGCGGTGGGGTAAAGCGCGAAACGCGCCTGCCCCAGTTCCTCAGCCAGGAAGAGGCCGCCGCGTTCGTCGAAACGCCCGACACGTCCGATGTCCTCGGCCTGCGTGACCGCGCCCTGCTCGAACTGCTCTACGGTGCCGGCCTGCGTGTGAGCGAGGCGAACGGCTTGGACATGGGATACGTGAACATGCAGAGTCGTGAAGTGCGGGTCACCGGTAAGGGATCGAAGCAGCGTGTGGTCATCATGGGCGGCACGGCCAGAGACGCGCTTCATCTGTATCTGAACGAAGGCCGACCCAAGCTGGCGTCGAAGCTAAGTGGCAACGCACTGTTCCTGAACCGGTTCGGCGGCCGCATGACACAGCGGTCTATCCAGCAAAAAGTCCGCAACTACGCCAAACGTGCCGGGCTTAAGGACGGCGTCCACACCCACACGCTGCGGCACTCGTTCGCAACGCACCTGCTGGAAGGTGGAGCCGACCTGCGGGTGGTACAAGAGCTTTTGGGGCATTCGAGTCCGGCTACCACACAGGTATATACTCATGTAACCCAATCGCAGGCGAAGAAGGTGTATTTGAACGCCCACCCACGGGCCGCGAAAGCGGAGGCGGACGAGAAAACGATATGAAGATACTGGTTATCAACGGCCCGAATTTGAACATGCTCGGTAAGCGCGATTCGTCGCAGTACGGGACGGAGACGCTTGCCCAAATCGAGGAGAACGTGCGCAAGAAAGCGGCGGACCTCGGTGTCGAAGTGAGCTTTTTCCAGTCGAATCACGAAGGGGCAATCATAGACCGTTTGCAATCGGATGCAGGTGCAAGTGATTGCATTGTCATCAATGCGGGGGCGTTTACCCATTTCAGCTATGCGATACGGGATGCCATCGCGGACACGAAGCTGCCGTTCATCGAAGTGCACCTGTCGAACGTCCATGAGCGCGAGGAGTTCCGGCACAAGTCTGTCTTTGAGGGATTGGCGGCGGAAGTCATCGTAGGGCATCGTGGAAAAGGCTATATCATGGCATTGGAACGTCTTGTGAAGTTATTGTCGAAAAAGGACTGAGTGTATGGCCAAACGACTGGAGAAACTGCGACAACTGTTGTCCAAAAACGAACTGGACGCGATTCTTGTTTCCACGCCTGAGAACAGGCGGTATATATCGGGATTTACAGGCTCATGGGGCTATCTGTTCGTTACTGCCAAAGGCGCGGTGCTGGCGACTGACTTTCGCTATATTGAACAGGCGGGGAAGCAGGCGCCGGATTTCACGGTGCAACGGGTGGGAGGCTCGGCAGACTGGTTGCCGAATCTTGCTTCGGAACTGGGGGCAAGGCGTATCGGGTTCGAGAGCAGTAACCTGACCGTGGGCGTCTATAACACCTACTCCAAGGCGTTTGAGAAGGCCGGCGGTGATGTGAAGCTGGAGCTTGTGCCTACGACAGACCTGATTGAAAAACAACGAGCGGTGAAGGATGCCAAGGAGTTAAAGCTGCTTGAACGTGCAGTGGAAATCACCGACGAGGCGATTGACGAGGTCCGGTTGGGCATAAAGCCGGGAATGACCGAGGCGCAGGTGGCCTGGCAGTTAGAGAAGTCTATGCGGGAGCGCGGTGCGGAAGGGCTGTCGTTCGACATCATCGTGGGAGCGGGGCCAAACGGTGCAATGGCGCATCACCGGGCCGACGAGACGGTTATCAAGGCGGGCGAGCCTATCGTGATTGATATGGGCTGCATGTATCAGGGGTATGCCAGCGACCTTACCCGTACGCTGTTCATCGGAAAGCCGGACGACAGGTTCCGAAAGGTATACGACACGGTGCTGGAGGCCCAGCTGAAGGCGGAAGAGGATGTGCGGGGAGGGATGACCGGCGAGCAGACGGACGCCATCGCCCGCAAGGTTATTGACGATGCAGGTCATAAAGAAGAGTTCGGGCATAGCCTTGGTCATGGAGTTGGGCTAGAGGTACACGAGTATCCACGGGTCAGTCCACGTTCGGAGGATGTGATAGAAGATAATATGGTGTTCACCATTGAGCCGGGCATTTATATCCCCGGGTGGGGCGGTGTTCGTATCGAGGACATGGTCGTTTTGGAGAATGGGCGGGCCAGGATTTTGAGTAAGGCATCTAAGGGAGATGTTGTATGACGATTGGCGCGGGCGATTTGAAAAAGGGTATGGCTATCGAACTGGACGGCGAGCCGCATGTTGTTGTGGAATTCGAGCGGCAGAAGATGCAGCAGCGCGCTCCGACAACTCGGGTGCGGTTCCGGTCGCTGCGCACGGGCAAGGTGGTGGACAAGTCGTATTCGGGTTACGATGTCAAGCTGACCGCGGCTTCGGTGGACCGGCGTGACGCGCAGTACATCTATCATGACGGCGAGTCGTACAACTTCATGGACGTGAAGACGTTCGAGCAGTTCCCTCTCAACGAGGAACAGGTGGGCGACGCTTCGAATTATCTGATCGAGCAGACCACTGTGCAGGTTATCTTCTTCAACGACGCGCCTATGGGAATCGAGCTGCCAATCAACATTGGCCTGAAGGTCACGGATGCGGACCCCGGCTTCAAGGGCGACACGGCCACCGGCGGCACCAAATCGGCCACGGTTGAGACGGGCGTTCAGGTGCAGGTACCGCTATTCGTCGAAGCGGGTGACGTCATCAAGATAGACACGCGTACCGGAGCGTACGTCTCACGGGTTTAACATGGCTCTGATTCTCACAGTCTCCAAGCTCTCGAAGTACCTCAAGGACCTGTTGCTCAGCGATACCATGCTTCAGGACGTGTGGGTGAGCGGCGAGGTGGGCAACTTTACGCGGTCGGCGGCAGGTCATTCATATTTCACCATGCGGGAAGGTACTTCTGCGACCTTGCGGTGTGTCATGTTCCGCAACGCCGGTGGTGGGGCCGAGCATCTGGCCGAGGGAGTGGCGGTCATCATCCATGGACGGATGGCCATCTACGAGCAACGGGGCGACCTGCAACTCATCGCGGACATCGTCCAGCCGGAAGGCGTAGGCGAACTTCAACTCAAACTGGAACAGCTCAAGCTCAAGTTGGAAAAAGAAGGGTTGTTCGAGCAGTCGCGCAAGCGGGATATCCCGGTGTTCCCCCAGAAAATCGGGGTTATCACATCGCCATCGGGTGCGGTGTGGCACGATATCCAGTCCATCATTTCTCGCCGATATCCACAGGTCGAACTGCTGCTCGCACCCACGCAAGTGCAGGGCGAAGGGGCGGTTCCCGGCATAGTCGAAGCGTTTCAAGCACTAAAGGATGTCAAAGGCTTAGATGTCATTATCGTGGCGCGCGGTGGAGGCTCGCTGGAGGACCTGTGGGCGTTCAACGAGGAGGAGGTGGCGCGGGCTATTTTCACCAGTGGAGTGCCGGTCATCAGTGCGGTGGGTCACGAGACGGACTACAGCATCGCAGACATGGTGGCGGACATGCGGGCGCCGACGCCTTCGGTTGCCGCTGAGATGGCCGTGCCGGACAGGCGGGAATTACTGGGCGACATCGCGGGCGCGGTGCGTGAAGCGTCCATGATTGTCACGGGGATGCTCACCGAGGGGCAGGACGACATTGAGCGGTTGCAGACACGGCTGGAGCGTGCCGCTCCCGACATGGATACGCAACGCCAGAGGGTTGACGATTTGCTGAGGGCTGCGGCGTCTCATCTGCGGCACGCGGTGAACGCGGAGAAGGCGGGGGTGCAGTCGCTTGGGCACCGACTGACGGCGCTGAGTCCCAAAGCTATTTTGACAAGGGGATATGCTATAGTTGAGACCGCCGCGACGGGCGGTATCGTGTCCGATGCGTCGCGGCTCAAGCCCGACGATGCGGTCGAAGTCACACTCGCCGAGGGCGGGTTTGACGCCACTGTGAAGAAGGTACGCTGAAATGTCCCCCAAAACTTCCGAAGAAAACTACGCCGACCTCTCGTTCGAGGAGGCTATCAAGCGTCTGAATGAAACGGTAGAGAAGCTGGAAGCAGGCAAGCTGACGCTCTCCGATGCGACAAAGCTGTACGAGGAAGGCATCAAGCTGGCGCGTGCGTGCACCGAAAAGATTACCGCTGCGGAGATGCGCATCACCCAGATTCGGACGACGTACGGTGAGCAGATGCGGATGTACGACGAAGACGAAGCCGAGGAAGACGACGAGGACGAATCCTAACGGTGCTCCGGGCCGACTTCCATATCCACACGTGTTATTCCCCCGATTCGGTCATGACCCCGCAACGACTTGTGGACAAGTGCGTCAAAGCCGGACTAAATTACATCGCGGTTACCGACCACAACAGCATTGAGGGTGCAGTGGAGACGGCCAAAATCGCGCCGTTCCTAGTCATCATCGGCGAGGAAGTGAAGTCGGCGCAGGGCGAAATCACCGGCCTGTTTCTTAAAGAACCGATCCCCAAGGGGTTGCCGGCGATGGAGACGGTGCGGCGGATAAAAAACCAGGGCGGTGTCGTGTCCATCCCGCACCCGTTCGATACGTTCCGGCGCAGTGTCATCACCCCTGAGGCGCTGGCGGAAGTCGCCCCGCATGCCGACATCATCGAAGGGTTCAATGCCCGCAACAA
Organism: Chloroflexota bacterium; assembly: GCA_027625225.1. Lineage (GTDB taxonomy): Bacteria > Chloroflexota > Dehalococcoidia > Lucifugimonadales > VGZR01 > VGZR01. Next base: position 5,468 of record JAQBWG010000104.1, read on the forward strand.
TCTCCAGTCGGCCAACCGTAAAGCGCTGACGCTTGCCGAAGAGCACGGCAAGCTGGTGTCGGCGGTCACGGACGCGCACACGACGTACGAGGTGGGCCGGACGTACACGGAGATGCCGGAGTTCGACGGCACGCCGCAAGGTTTTTTACAGGCACTGGCCGAGGCGCGATTCGTGAAGCGACCGGTCACGCCGCTCATTCACGTGGTGACCACGATTACCAAGACAAGAAAACGGTTTTTCCGCTAGTCATACAGCTTCCGCTTGCCTACTTTGATATCGGTTACGATTACCTAGATGTTTGAACAAGAACCAGGACGTCCACATATGGGCTCTGGATTGCGCTTACCTATGCTGGCGAAGCAGCCTAATGTCACCTGGGCAATCATCGCCGTCAATGTGTTGATGTGGTTGCTTATGACGGCGGTGGGTAGTTCGGAGAACACCGGGACGCTGCTGCAGTTCGGGGCGATGTTCGGGCCGTATATAGCCGCCAAAGGAGAATACTGGCGACTGTTTACAGCGATGTTCCTACACGCTGGTCTGTTGCATCTTGGCTTGAATATGTTCGGTTTGTGGATATTCGGCCGGATGGTCGAAGGGTTGTTCGGGCATGTGCGGTTCGCGGTAATTTACGTGATCGCAGGTCTGGCAGGGAGCGTAGTCAGCTATCTGTTGAATCAGGAGACGGTGGCGGTAGGTGCGAGCGGTGCGGTGTTCGGTGTGTTGGGTGCAACGGCGGCGTTTTTCATATCGCAGCGTCAGCTACTCGGTCGTTTGGCTCAACGGAATATTACGACCCTTGCAATGCTTGTAGGCATCAACCTGCTGTTCGGGTTTTTCTGGCCGGGAATAGACAACTGGGCGCATCTGGGCGGCCTGGCGGGCGGCCTGGCGATTGGTTATGTGCTGTCACCACGATACGAGTTGAAGCGGGACGTTATGGGCATGCCGATGGCCCTTGTGGAGCAGCGAAAGCCGCTACGCCATTTGAAGTGGGTGGTGCCGGTGTCGGTTGTGGTGGTGGCGCTGGGTGTAGTGCTGGGAAACATGGTGCAGTCGGATAGTGCGCTGTCGGAGGCGATTAGGGCCGAGCGTGCGTTCGACGACGGTGATTTGGAGACGGCGTTGGCTCATGCGGAAAGGGCTATCGAACTTTCGCCGGAGACGGGCGGGGCGTACTATGTACGCGCGCTCATCCGGGAGGATTGGGGAGATCGAGTGGGGGCTGTGGACGATGCCGTAAGGGCTGTGCGACTTGGTGATAGTGAGACTAGCTCCAAGGCACAGGAACTCTTGATAAGGTTGAGGCTGGAGGGCTAAAGCTACTTTCGAATACTGAGGTTACATATTGCTGAGGCTAGGATGGTTTTCGACAGGACGAGGTGAGGGGTCGCGGGGGTTTCTGGAACTCGTCCACGAACAGATAGAAACAGGAAAACTCGATGCCTCGTTCGAGTTTGTGTTTACGAATCG
>JAQBWG010000105.1 GCA_027625225.1 Chloroflexota bacterium
TGCCATGGTGTCGCATGCAGGCGTATCCCCCCAGTTACCGAAGTACAGGCTGCAGGAAGGCAGCGCATCCATGATCGGGTCGGCCATAATCCACTCAACCCACCAGTCCGTAATCATGTCCCAGTCGGGGTCAGGAAGCCTGGACAGCAGTGTCGCCCAGTCCATACCCGGCATTTCTACATTGATGCCAACTTCTTCCATCACGGGCTTAATAACCTGGCCCAGGAAGGTGATGGTGGCATAGTCGTTCGGGTTCATCAGCAAGAATGGCTCGCCGTCGTAGCCAGACTGAGCGAGAAGTTGCTGAGCCTTGGCCATATTGCCCTGGTCGTAGAGCTCTTTACCAGCCTCACTCGGCCAAGCGGAAGGATAGCGATTGTATTCAGTCCTCCACAGCTCTTTAGGGCCGATACCGGCCATCAAGAAGTCTACGTCCGTAGCAGCAAGTACTGCCTGACGCAGCAATTTGTTGTCGGCCGGAGACGAAGTCAGGTGGAAGTCAACTGACGAAATGTGGTTGTTGTCCTGAGCAATCCCGATCTTCGAGTTGTTGCTCAAAGTATCGAAGAAGTCCAACCCCGCACCGTCCACGATGTCCCACTCACCGGTCTGTAGTCCGGCAATCTTGGTCTCTTCAGCCGGAATCTCAAGCCAGACGATTTCATCCACGTAGGCATGCTTGGCGCCAGCGAGGTTGTCGCTGGCTTCCGAGCGGGCCACATAGTCGTCGAAACGCTCGAGTGTCAACCTGTTGCCCCGTTCCCAGTTCTTGAGCTTGTACGGCCCGGAGCCGATGGCGTTTGCTTCACCATGCTCTTGCTGAGCCGGGAACTCTTCCATGATTTCCTTGGGATAGATATTGCTGAACGGCCAGGGAGCCGCCAACCCTTCCGCGACGAAACCGACGGAGCGGTCAAACTCAAGACTAAGGTCTTGGTGTCAACGACAACTGCTCCACCTTCAATCAAGTGCTCGTCGAGCAACTGCCCGTGCGCCTGGGTTACCCAGATGCGCTTGAGCGAAGGAATAACGTCCGCAGCCTCGACATTGGTTCCGTCATGGAATTTCAGGCCGTTACGCAGCGTGAATGTCCACTTCGACCCGTCAGCATTTACTTCCCAGCTCTCCACCATCTGTGGATGAACCGAGTAATCGCTGGCAGGCTCAAACAGACGGTCCCAGATGTGGGCCGCTACAACTGTCGTCACCCACGCACCGGTGAATGACATGTCCAGGCTTTCGATGCTTGCCTGAGACACTACCCGCAGCGTACCGCCGTGCTTGGCCTCGCCCTCCATCATTGCTGATGTCGGAGTAGCCTGTACGACTTGCGTGGACTGCACTTGGGTGGCCACCGTGGTGGATTGCGGCGCTTGGGTTGCCGTGCCGCCTTCGTCGCTGCTGCAAGCTGCGATGAGCAAACCTATAATCAACGCTAAACCTAAGGATAAGTACAACCGAGGTTTCATCTCTCTCCCCCTTTTCTCTGCTACCAACCATTTCCATCGTCGATGCTCCAGACACGCGGTGAGCGTATCGCGGAGCTAGTGCGCGATAGTGGCGCTTAGTAAACACTTAAACGCACACCTTTGTCAAGCCCAAATACTAGCTGTGCATATACTTACCTGCGGCTATCAAACTCAATAGTTCTCTGTATCCATCTTCTCTAATTAGTTGACCTCCATAACCGAAAGCCCTAAAGTACCTCCGCAAGGCCACGATACTCGGCTAAAAGCTTGGCTTTACCTTAAGTAAACATGGGACACGAAAGAAAAACGAACCCATTCAAATATATGTATGTTCTGTAAGGAGTAAACCTTGAAGGAGTTGACCGTCACGGAAGTACAGGCTCTTGCCAAGGCCGCCGGCCTGGACTTGACCGAACCGGAACTCACTGAAGCCTCCTATCATACCAACGCCCTGCTCGAAGCGATGGAGAACATTTCCGAACCTGGTTTGAAAGCGATGGAACACAATCCCATGCTGTTCCCACCCGCCGGTTCTCCACCCAGCGATAAGAGGAAGGGATAGGAGCAATGGCCGCATCTGAAATCCACTACCTCTCCGCCGCTGACCTTGGACGCGCCATCCAGGCCAAGAACGTCTCGCCCGTCGAGGCCACGAATGCCTATCTCGACCGCATCGCCAAACTCGATCCTACCTACCACGCATACATTACCGTCGGCAAGAACGACGCACTCAAACAGGCTAAAGAGTTAGAGAAGGAAGCATCTGCCGGTCGCTTCCGCGGCCCGCTGCACGGCGTTCCCGTCGCCATGAAAGACCCCGTCGGCGTCAAGGGCTGGCCCAGCACCGGCGGCTCGGCCATCTTCAAGGACAACATCCTCGATTACGACTCCACCATCGCCGCCCGTCTCAAACAGGCCGGCGCAATTATCATCGGCAAGACCAACATGACTGAGATGGGCATCGCGGAGACCATCGAATTCCCCTGGGGCACGCCCCTCAACCCCTGGAACCACGGACGCAGCACCGGCTCCTCCAGCGCCGGCTCCGGGGCGGCGACCGCCGCGTTCCTGTGCGCCGCCTCGCTCGGTGGAGACACCGGCGGCTCCATTCGCATCCCCGCCGCCTACTGCGGCCTCGTCGGACTCCGTCCCTCGTTCGGCCGCGTCAGCCGCTACGGCGTGATGACCGTCACCTGGTCTATGGACACCATCGGCCCCATGACCCGTACCGTCGAAGACACAGCGCTGATGCTGCAAGCCATCGCCGGGCACGACCCCAAAGACCGTCATAGCTACAACTCGCCCGTTCCCGACTACGCCTCAGACATGAAGAAGGGCGTCAAGGGACTGCGCGTAGGCGTTATCAAGGAACTGGTTGAGGCCGAGCAAGTCGAGCCGGACGTTGCGAAGGCCACGCAACAAGCCATCGCGACCCTGAAAGATCTCGGCGCGGTCGTGGAAAACGTCTCGCTCCCCATGGTGCAGCACTCCGGCCCCATACATTGGGTCATCTGCTACTCCGAGTTCGCGACGACGTATCGCGACATCATCCGCACCCGCGCCAAGGAACTCACTCACATGGTGCGCATCGCGGTGTTGGGCGGCGGCATCCTGCCCGCCCAGTCGTACTACAAAGCTCTCATGTTGCGTGAGATGCTCCGCCGTGAAATGCTGGCGGCGTTCGACAAGTTCGACGTACTCGTCTGCCCCACCATGCCCTCCGGTGCTATGCCCCGTGCCAAGTCATTGAAAACGACAGGCAAGGACATGGTCTCAAGCTGGGTGACCGGCCCCGTTCGCATGACCGCGCCGTTCAGCCACGCCAACGTCCCCGCGCTGTCCGTACCCTCCGGCATGACTTCCGACGGCCTTCCCATCGGCTTCCAAATCGCCGGGCGACCTCTGGACGAGTCCAGCGTCCTTCGCGCCGGCTACGCCTTCGAACAGGCCACCGATTGGCACAAGGCCCGTCCACCCGGTGTATAAGCGTTTCTGAACTTGTAGGGGTGGTGAGCGTGGGCAGAAGTAAACAGCTTGCAGTCCGTTCGCTCATCGCCATCGTCTGCGTCGGCGCCGTCCTCGGCATCATGCTCGGCTGCAACCGAAGCGAGTCGACTCCCACGGCATCCCCAACCGCACACGAAGGCTCCGAAGGTTTGCAACTCGGTCCCGAAACCGCCGAAAGCGTCTATGCTGGCGCACTATGCCCTGACAACGCCACCGTCCGCGCCTACAGCGTGGTGGCCATCAACGTCGAAGTGTCGCTCAACCGCTACCTCGACTACGACCCAGACGGCCGCATGTACGTCCTCGAAGAAGAACTCGCCCGCGTCCGCGACGAAGAGGACCGGAACCGCCTCGCCCGTCTGAATGGCACCGAACCCGCCGTCTCCATCGGACTCCAGGGCGACGCCATCCAGCCGCTGGCCCTGCGGGTCAACCAGGGCGAGTGCCTGCGCCTGACGCTCCGCAACGCCCTCGAAGACAACGAACCTGTCACCCTCCACCTCCACGGCTCCAGCCTGCACATCGCCGCCACCGGTGCACCCGCCATCGCCACCAACCCCGACGCCGTCGTCACGCCCGGTCGGTCTGTCACCTACGAATGGATGGTCACCGAAGACACCCCCGAGGGCACGCACCACTTCCACAGCCACGGCGACACCCGTGAGCAGACCAACCACGGCCTCTTCGGCGCGGTCATCGTCGAGCCAAGGGGCTCGGCGTACATCGACCCCCTGACCGGCGGCGAGCTTCGCAGTGGCTGGGCGGCCATCGTCCGCGACCCTGTCCGCGGCGACTTCCGCGAGTTCATCCTCTTCTACCACGAGATCGGCAACGAGAACTTCATCCTCTTGAACGGCAACGACGAGCCCATCCCTCAGATAGACCCTTACACATCCGCCTACCGGCCCGCCGCGCGCGCCATCAACTACCGCAGCGAGCCCTTCATGAACCGGCTCGACCTCCAGCAGCAACTTGGCGGCTTCTTCGACAAGTCACAGGCCTACAGCTCCTACACCTTCGGCGACCCCGCCACGCCCATCGCCCGCAGCTACCTCGGCGACCCGGTGAAAGATCGCGTGGTACACGGCGGTTCCGAGGTGTTCCACGTCCATCACACCCACGGCGGCAGCATCCGCTGGAACCGCCAGACGGACGCCGAGCCTTCCACCTTCGACACCGGCCTGAACAAGCGACCGTCCCTGCTGCCCGTCGTGTCCGAGCGTGTGGACTCCCAGTCCGTCGGCCCGTCCGAAAGCTACGACCTGGAACACGAATGCGGCTCCGGCGGATGCCAGCAAAGCGTCGGCGACTACCTCGTCCACTGCCACGTCGGCCACCACTACATCGCCGGCATGTGGATGGTCTGGCGCGTCTACAACACCCTGCAAAACGGCGACACTTCGACCGACACGCTCCCGCCCCTGCTCGAACTCCCTGACCGTGAGGGGGACGCCCGGCCCGCCGTGACCTCGCAAGACCTCGTCGGCCGCACCGTCGAATCTCAGGGACAGCCGTTGCGTATATCACAAGCTAACCTCGCGACATGGGTGGAAGGCCAGCTCCCGCCGCAGGGCCAGCCGCGCGGCTACGACGCTTCGGTGCTCGACTGGGAGGTGTCCGGCACCCTTTATCTGAACGAACCCGAGACTTCACAGGCCTGGTCCGGCTACCGTCCAGTTCAGCCCGGCGACCGTCCACCGCTCTATTTCGACCCGCTCACCGGCAAGCTCGCCTATCCCTTCCTGCGACCCCATCTGGGACGGCGCCCGCCATTCGCGCCCAACCACGGCCCCGCTCCCTTCCTCGACCCCGTCACCGGCTCGGGCACCGACCCGCCTCAGCCCGGCGCGAACGGCCCCGCAAGCCTGTGTCCGACCGGCACCGCGCTTGAGGAGTACGTCGTCCACGCCATTACAGTGCCCATCCCGCTGAATGAGCGGCTGAACATCGTCGACCCTGTCGGCCAACTGTATGTCCTGAAAGAGGACGAGGACCGCATTCGGGCTACGAACGACCTCAAGACCCCGCTCGCCATCCGCGCCAACGCCGGTGAGCACTGCGTGGACATCATTTTCAAGAGTGAGTTGCGCGACTCGTCTGAAAACAACTTCTTCAGTAAGGCCAACACTCACATCCACTTCGTCCAGTTCGACGTGCTCGCCTCCGACGGCGTCAGCACCGGCTTCAACTACGAGCAGTCGGTGCGTCCGTTCGCCGTCGAGGGCGAAACGCTTACCGCCGCGACGTCCGCCGGAACCGACCGCGTGCGCCTGTCGGACACCGCCCGCTTTCAGCGTGGCGCGCTCGTCGGCGTGGGCATGGACCAGAACGAGACGTTCGAGATACGCCGCATCGCGGCCGTCGAAGGTGATGCGCTTGTCTTCGACGCCCCGCTTGAGCACACCCACGGTCGCGGCGAAATCGTCAGCACCGAATTCGTCCGCTACCGCTGGTACCCCGACGTTCAGTTCGGCACCGCCTATTTCCACGACCACGTGGACGCCCTCTCCTCCTGGAAGCACGGCCTGTTCGGCGCGCTCATCTCCGAGCCGCCCGGCTCCGTCTACCGCGACCCTTACACCGGCCAGGAAGTCCGCAGCGGCCCCATCGTGGACATCCACACCGACGCCCGCGTGTCCGCTGACGTGGACGGCTCCTTCCGCGAGCTGGTCATGTTTATCCAGGACGACAATCCGGTTACCCGCAAAGGCCGTTCCAGCGGCAGTAGCTTCAACCTGCGCGTTGAACCGCTCGACTTGCGCTCCGGCGACCCCGCCGACTTCTTCAACGCACGCATCCACGGTGACCCCGAAACGCCCGTGCTGGAAGCGTTCCTCGGCGACCCCGTCGTCATCCGCGGGCTGGTCAGCGGCACCAACGACGTCCACACCTGGCACATCGACGGCCACTGGTTCCGCATCGAGCCGCACAGCCTCTCCTCGCCGCCCGTCAGCACCGCCGCCATCGGGATCTCCGAGCGTTTCGACATGGTGTTGCCCGCGGCGGGCGGGCCGCAGCGGATGACTGGCGACTACCCTTACTACAGCGGACGCACCTTCAAGCTACTCGAAGGGAGCTGGGGTATCCTGCGCGTGCTCGACTCCACCCGGAACACCTCGCTGCAACCGCTCCCCGGACACGAGGGCATCATTCAGGCCTCATCCTCGGTCTGTCCCGCCGGAGCGCCGACCCAGCGTTTCAACGTTGCCGTGATTGAAATCGCCCTGCCCATGCTCAACGGCCTCACCGGCAAGATATACGTCCTCCAGAGCGATAAGCAGGCCGTCCTCAGCGGCAACACCCCGCCCGAACCACTTGTGCTCCGCGTGAACATCGGCGACTGCATCGTCGTGAACCTCACCAACGCGACCCGCACCGGACGAGTTTCATTTCATGCCGACATGCTCGCCTCCGACCCCTCA